>JAIPFP010000201.1 GCA_021736575.1 Pirellula sp.
ACCCGCATCCCGGAAACATTCTCATTCAAGAGGATGGGACCATTGGTTTGATTGATTTCGGGATGGTCGGGCGCATTGATGACTCATTGCGAGGGACAATCGAAGAGATGCTCTGGGCCATCGTGTACCAAGATTCGGCCTTGCTAACATCTTTAGTCAAACGAGCAGGCAAGATTCCGGTAAACATCGACGAAGCGCAGTTGTCCAATGATGTTGCCGATTTGATCGCGGCCTATGGCTCTCAACCGCTTGACTCGTTGGATTTGACCGGAGCCCTAAACGACGCGACAGATATCTTGCATCGACATCGCATCACCCTCCCGAGCCAGATGGGGCTATTGCTTAAAACCCTCATCACGCTTGAAGGCACCATTCGAATGACTAGCCCTGGCTTCAGTATTTTAGAAGCGATTCAGCCGATGATGGGCCGGATTCGACGCAATCGATTTTCTCCGAACAGGCAATTAAGACGGTTGCGGCGACTGTACGTAGAGCTTGAAGGGCTAATGGAACGTCTGCCTTCACAAATCAGTTCCTTGATGGAAATGGTTCAAGAGGGGAGGCTGGATGTGCAATTGTCTCACCGCGGACTTAGTCCATCGATCAATCGACTTGTACTAGGTCTGCTGACCAGTTCCTTGCTGTTGGGCTCATCGATCTTGATGGCATCTAAGGTTCCTCCATTGTTGTTTATGAACGGTGGGCCGATGGGTTTGCAAGATATTTCAATCTTGGGACTATTTGGATTTTTGACAAGCATCATGGTTGCTTTTCGCATTCTCCTCGCAATCAACAAGTCTGGGCATCTCGATCCAACTGCCGACGAAAACGACAACCCGTTGTGACGTCTTCAAGATGAATCAAACCGCAGCCCCGAATACTGCGCCCACTCCAGCCGTGATCGCCATCGCCAGCGCACCCCAAAAAGTAACTCGCACGGCAGCCTTCAACCACGGAGCGCCGCCTGCGTACGCTCCAAACCCACCGAGCAATGCGAGAAAGAGAATGGAAGTGGCGACGACAACCGGAATCAATGCGCTTTGTGGCGTTAGTACTGCAGTTAGCAATGGCATCGCTGCTCCGATCGCAAAGGTACCCGCTGAAGCGAATGCGGCTTGCACTGGTCGAGCGCTAAGCGCGTCGGAGATTCCGAGTTCGTCCCGCGCATGAGCCCCTAATGCGTCGTGTTTCATCAATTGGTCGGCCACTTGGCTTGCGAGCATCGGATCAAGCCCACGCTTCTCATAAATCGCTGCCAACTCAGCATGCTCGTGGACAGGGTCGGCAGCGAGTTCAGCTCGCTCTCGTTCGATATCAGCCTTTTCCGTGTCTGCCTGTGAGCTCACCGAAACGTATTCGCCCGCAGCCATCGACATGGCACCAGCAACCAAGCCCGCCACGCCAGCAACAAGAATGTCGTTGCTACCAGTATTTGCGGCGGCGACTCCAACCACGAGGCTAGCGGTAGATACGATCCCGTCATTGGCTCCAAGAACCGCAGCACGCAGCCATCCAATACGATCCGTTCGGTGTAGCTCTGGGTGTGGCAATCGCATGGTCTGAGACTGTTTTCGTAGATGAACTCGGGAAACTTCGAACCCCGATCCTGTCGGGTAAGTAGAACCTATTCCTCCTTGGGAACAATAGCACGCATTTCCGATTCGTATTTGCTGAGCCATTCCAAACTTGCTGGAAGCTTATTTTCGCGCATCCACGCTTCGTACGAAATGACTTGCTTGCCGCCGGGCAACGACTTGTTCCAGAGCAAACCATCCCCTTGAATGTTCACGGTACCTTTTCCGTCCGCCATCCTCGCCCTCAAGGAAATCTCCGTTTTTTCCTTAGCGAAAGTGACGAGTGTGTATTCTTCGGAGCGAACTCCGCCGCTTTGAGCTACCCAACCTAATGGCTTCAATTCGGTGGTATATTTTTCCGCGATAAGTGCCAAGGGGCCGTCCGTTGCAAACTCAATCGACTTTTCGGTTGAGTCATATTTGGCAGATTTTAGGGAATTCAAGATAGGGAAATCTGCCGCTTCCATTCCTGTCTTGGTTGCCTTTGCCTCGCTTTCGGCTATCGGCTTGGCTAATTGCCACGACGAGTTCTCCAACCCCTTACCAACTTTGATGCGAGTCCTGCCGCTGGGCAAAACATCCAAGCCGATGGTTAAATCTGTTTGACCTTGTATGTAAGTCAGCCAGTTGCGGTCCTCCTTTAGAATTCGACCCAATTCGCGCGCAATCCAGCCTTGATGGATCAACTCCTTATCATAGAAATCCCGAGTCTCAGTTAAACTCATGGCCGTGGTCGCAACCAACATGGGTTGCGTCGAGCCATCGAACTCGACATAGCTAGAGTCTTTCGGGATTGGAATCGAACGCAGGGCTGGCGAGCCAGAGTACTGTATGATGAAACTCGACGATTTGGCTGGCATGCGGGAAATCGAAACACGAAGAGTCATGCCGTTTTGCAAAAACTCGAGGTTTCGACTATCCGCTTCTTCTCGATGGGAAGCATTCAGACGCGAATAGGGAGTCCAGCCAACTGCCAGCATTTTCGCCAGTAGTGCCGTCTCGATTTGAATGATGTCCGCTTTGGTCTTAACCATAACCACATTCTCATTTGCGATCACGGATTCTATTGGCGCTTTGTCAAACAGTGGAGCCCAACGCAGGTCGTAATTGCCCGAATGATTCACGTAAATACTAGTCTGCGAGTCACCCGCCTCATAGAACGATGCCGTTAGCATAAAGCCGTTCTTACGAAAATGGAGAGCGCCAGGTGCTGACGCGTCGTCTGGCTTCTCTGTCCAACCGCGTTGGCCTAGGAAGTAGCGATAGAACGTTTTAGCATCCTCTTGTTTGGCGGACGTTGTAACGTTGAGTGTGGTTAAGTCGGACATCGACGTAAGGGCTCCCGGCAATTTCGGAAAGGTCCTTAAGTCAATCGACTGTGCGAGTTGAATGGGATTCGCCGGAACGCGCGATGTCTGATCAGGCAATGCCATGGCCGCATGCAACGGTCGCATGGACAACGTCTCGCCGCTTTTGGCTGTCCCCCAGAACCGAACACATCCATTTTCGGATGCCACTAACAGCAGATTTGTTTCCGGCAACCAATGAATGCCCACAATGGGCCACCCGTACGTATCGATTATCTGCACCACTTGCTTGCTTGCCATGTCCCACAATCGTATTGAGGACCCGTTGGCCGTAGCTAAAAGTGTTCCATCGGGAGAAAAGTCAACCAACTCGTTGGTCGCAAAATCACCGGCGATTGTGTCTTCCACTTTTTGATCTTGGACATTCCAAATTTGCAGTCCGGTCTTATCTCCAACGAGAATTCGATTCTTGTCCCTCAGTCGGGCGAGAGTGAAGTTGTATCGTCCTGACGACAGCTTTTGAATTAGTTTTCCGGAGGCAACGCTCCAAGACGACGTTGTTTCGCCAGCCACTGCAATGGAATCTGAGTTGATGACCATGATTCGCTTTACGCCGTTCGTGTCGACTTTGAATCGCTTCTTTTGCTCAAGCTTATCGGAGCTCCAAATCGTCACTTCATCGCTATAGGTAATCGTAGCAATCTCGCTGGAGTCTGGCGAAACAGCTACTTGAACGATACCTGTGGGGTAGATTTTTTTTGAAATCAACTCATTGCGTTCGGCGATGTCCCAGACGTGAATGAGCCCCTCGGAATCACCTGCGGCAAACCACTTGCCGTCGGGAGACAACGCCATGGAAAGGATGATTGGGTTTTTGTCCGAATAGCTAAGATCCAAAAAAACATGTTCCGGTTCGATGCCATCGATCGCCCATAAACTTACCTTGTTTCCTGCCAGGAGAAATCGACGACCATCTGGCAATCCCACAATGCTCGTCGACAATCCAATTTTCGGCGATTCGCGAACTGCCAATAGTTGGTGTGGTTCATACGGCGTTTGCTTCCAGGCAGCGAGTTGCTCATTGCTGGGTTCGGCGGCTTGTTTGGCCTGCGTTGCCGCAGTTTCAACAGTTGCTGCAGTCGCCGTTGCGGTTGTGGTTGTAGGTGTGGTTGTAGCTGTATTTGTGGTTGTCGTCGCAGCTTCGCTCCCTTTGCTTAGTGAGCTGTTAGAGTCTTTAGGATTTACGCCTTCCTCGCTTGAGCTTTCCTGACTGCTAGCACGGCCAGTAGTGGACGATGCAACGGTCGTGGTTTGCGCAGGCCTGGATGCAGCGTTTGGTTGAGTAGCGGAATTGCATCCAGCGATTGGCAAGATAAGTGTAAATGCCAAAATCGAATAAAAACGAGTTGCCATATAAAAACCTCTTGGTAGCGACTGGACTATGTGTCCGGGTCAGTAACTTTTTTCTCGATGGTCCGAACCAAATCGACAGCCTCCTGGAGAGACGCAATCATACGTGTCATGACTGGCCCTACTTCGCCAAGGCTTTGCACATAAAAATTCTTGGCTGTCTCGTCGTTCCATAACTCTTCGATTGCGGAAGTAGTTTCGATCCAACGACTAAGTGTGCTCTGCATTCGGCTGCTAGATCCGATTAAATCATTTCGACAACGCGTTGACATAGGAATGACTCTCTTGGGACCCACTTGTAGCGATCGGCAAAAACCGACAGTTTAACTGTTTTTGTCGCGATTCGTAACGCTATCTTGAGAGGAAACCATGCTATTACGCGAGCGGCAGACTGAAAGCTACCGATCATAACCCGACACGTTACGCTTCGGCTTGGGATACTGCAGTCTGCCGCTCGCCTTATACGCTGATGCAATTTAGGATAGACTGATTGCCGCTCGAAGCGTGTAGAAGCCGAGCATGATGACTATGCGGTCAAGCTCGATTGAGCCCTATTTTCGGAAGCCAATTGGATGGCAACACCAGAACGTTGTTTAGAAATGAATGCCCTCTCACGTTTCACTCGAAACATGACTTGCGTATGCGCACTTGTCGTTGCGTGGAGCGTCGCCAGCATTGGCTGCGGAATGGAAAGCCCCAACATCATCATCGTACTTGCGGATGATCTTGGTTATGGAGACATCGCTTGTTACAATCCCGAATCGAAGATAGCGACGCCCAACCTCGATCGGCTGGCCGCACAGGGAATGCGTTTCTTGGATGCGCATAGCCCTTGTACGGTCTGCACCCCAACTCGCTACGGTTTGATGACAGGTCAAATGGCGTTTCGAGTACCGCGTGGAGGTACTGTGTTCACGGGCGCTGGCGGGCCTTCGTTGATCGCAACCGATCGGTTAACCGTACCCAAGATGCTCAAGGAGAAAGGCTACTCGACTGCCTGCATTGGGAAATGGCATGTCGGCTTGACGTTTTACGACAACGTCGGGATACCGATTCATGACGGTGGTTTGGAGGCAGTCAAGCGAATCGACTTTTCACGGCCCATCCACGGTGGGCCGTTGGATTGTGGATTCGATCGGTTTTTTGGGACCGCATGCTGTCCAACGACCGATTGGCTCTACGCTTATATCGATGGCGATCGGATCCCGACCCCACCCACTAAACAATTGGACCGAACACTTTTACCCAAGCATCCGTACGCCGTAGACAATCGTCCAGGGATGATTGCTCCCGATTTTGATTTGGAAGAAGTCGACATCAAATTCCTGGAGAAGAGTCAGCAGTTTATTGAGAATCACGTCAAGACTAAGCCCGATAAACCGTTTTTTCTGCTGCATTCAACGCAGGCAGTTCATCTCCCATCGTTCCCTGCAAATCAGTTCAAAGGAAAGACGCATGCAGGACCTCACGGAGACTTCATCTTTGAACTCGACCACATCGTCGGCTCACTCATGAAAACCCTCGATGAATTGAACATTGCTGAGGAAACACTGTTTGTGTTTACAAGCGACAACGGTCCCGAAGCTCCTACCGTATTTCACATGCGACACGATCACCATCATGACGGGGCGAGGCCCTGGCGCGGTGTCAAACGGGACAATTGGGAGGGTGGTCACCGCGTCCCACTGATTGTTCGATGGCCGGGGAAAGTTGCACCCGGATCAACGTCACAACAAATCAGTTCCTTGACAGACGTGATGGCGACTTTTGCGGACATCGTGGGCGCATCGGTGCCAACCAATGCTGGCGAAGACAGTTTCAGTATGTTAACTGCAATCCTCGCAAAGGACAGCGACGAGCCGATTCGGCCGTACATCCTAATGCAAGGATTTGCTGGCTCTAAGTTTCTTGCGATCCGAAAGGGCAAATGGAAGTATCTCGCACACCAAGGTTCTGGCGGTAATAATTACGATTCTCAACCTATGTTAAAAGAATACCAACTGCCCGATATCGCTCCACAGGCGCCAGGGCAACTCTATAACCTGGAACTTGATCCGGGAGAAACAAAGAACTTGATTTATGACCAACCCGTAATCGCGAAAGAACTACGCGATTTGCTCGCCCAATCGATCCAAAGTGGTCGTTCTGCACCGCCGAGGTGAACCTTAGGCTCCGACGAGACAATCAGACAAAAGGTACAGGCACGCTCCGCCGTGCCGTTCGCAGTCAAGCTTTTACCAGGTTTCTTGGTGGACGGCGCATGGAATGTGCCTACTACTTTGATTTTGGTCGGCTAGGCTAACGCAAGATACAACCCTGTCCTCCTTTGGCATCATTCACTATGATCGTAGTGGTCAGCAAAACATCCGCACATTGAAAAATCAGTTGAAACGCATGAAAAACATTCGGAATTTCTGCATTATTGCCCATATCGACCACGGAAAATCTACTTTGGCCGATCGATTGATCCAGGCGTGTGGTGGCGTTACACAGCGTGAATTTCATGACCAAATATTGGATTCAATGGATATCGAGCGTGAGCGGGGAATCACCATCAAGAGCAACTCGATCACACTTACCTATCGTGCAAAGGACGGTGAAGTTTATTTGCTAAATCTTATCGATACTCCGGGCCACGTGGATTTTTCGCACGAAGTACGGCGATCTTTGATGGCCTGTGACGGCGCATTAATCGTGGTTGATGCATCGCAAGGGGTCGAGGCTCAAACGGTTGCCAACCTGTATCTCGCATTGGAATACGATTTAACGTTGCTTCCGGTCATCAACAAGATCGACTTGCCAGCCGCAGACGTGGAGCGAGTTCGCGAGGAGATCGATGCGGATCTTGGACTGGATGCGTTCGAAGCGATCCCAGTTTCTGCAAAGACTGGAGTTGGGATCGATGATGTGCTCGAGGGCATTGTGCATAAACTGCCCTGTCCCAATGGATCTCCAGACGCAGCCCTCAAAGCGTTGGTTTTCGATGCCCACTTCGATACCTATCGAGGTGTCATTCTTCAAGTTCGGGTGATGGAAGGGACGTTAAAAACGGGCGAACGAATTCACTTCATGCACTCGGGCCGCGACTATAAGGTCGATGAGTTGGGTTACAACCAATTGAAACTCACTCCACGCGACCAACTCAGCGTCGGCGAGGTTGGCTATATCGTTGCCGGCGTAAAGACGGTCAAAGACATTGAAATCGGCGACACGCTCACGCATCTTGAGCGTCAGGCCGCTGAACCCATCCCCGGTTACAAAGAAGCCAAGCAGGTTGTCTTTTCGTCCATCTATCCGATGAGTACCGATGAATACCCTGACTTAACCAAAGCTCTTGAGAAACTCGCGATCAATGACGCAGCTCTTACTTACGAAAAAGATAGTTCAGCGGCTCTTGGATTTGGATTTCGCTGCGGCTTCCTCGGTCTACTCCACTTGGACGTGATCCAAGAGCGATTACAGCGCGAGTTTGACCTTGGACTGGTCATTTCGGCCCCCTCGGTGAAGTACAAGTTGGTTCTGAAAAACGGAACGACGATCGATGTGGACAACCCGAGCTACTGGCCCGACCCGACCATGATTGATTCGACCACGGAGCCATTTATCAAGGCATCCATTCTCATCCCGGAGGAATATGTCGGTCCGGTTATGGAGTTGTGTCGAGAACATCGCTCCGACAGTCAGACGATGAGCTATCTTTCCGCCGGGCGAGTTGAAGTGAAGAGCGAGATGCCGCTTGGGGAAGTTCTGTTTGATTTTTATGGCAAGCTAAAGATGATCACGAGAGGATACGGTTCATTCGACTATGAACCGATTGAGTATCGCCAGACCGATATCGTGAAAGTCGATATCCTAGTCAACAAAGAACCCGTCGACGCGCTTTCCTATCTGGTTCATCGCGAAAAATCGCGAGCACGTGCCCTTCATTATTGCGAACAACTTGCAGAAGCGATTCCTCGTCATCAATTCAAAATACCAATCCAAGGCGCTATCGGTGGCGACATCATCGCTCGAGCCACGATTAACCCTTTTCGCAAGGATGTGACCGCGAAACTGTATGGTGGGGACGTGACTCGAAAAAACAAACTTCTCGACAAACAGAAGAAGGGGAAAGCAAAAATGAAGCAGTTTGGAAGCGTCAACATCCCACAAAAAGCCTTCATCGCAGTCCTTCGCTCGGACAACGACTAGTCTAAAATCCATTCAAGGTTGAAGCGTGCGCAGACAATCTTCCTATCCCCTTCGTACAGGCAAAGAATGGAGCCATCGGGGAGAACCGCAAGGTCCGAATATGCGCTTTTACCTGCTTCGAGTGTTTTGCGGAGAGGCCACGACAGTCCATCATCATAACTCAGCTGGACGGATAGGTTTTCTCGTTTCGCCGAACGTGCTGGTAATTCATTTCCTAAAGCGTCTCGGTTGAGGGTGTGTGGGCACGAGAAGATCAACGTGCCTGATTTGGATGGGTGCGAGATGATGCTAGCCATGCAGATGGGCTCCCACAATGGATCGTAAAACGTGGGCCTGCCCCATTGTCGCGCACCATCCGGACCGATCGTAACAAGTTTGCGATTTGGATTTGAAACATTCCTCGAAACCAGCATCACTCGACCATCGGACAATTCTGCAATCGTCGTTTCATTTGGGTTACCAAACTCACCTTCGTTGGGTACCGCAAGATCTCCGGCTTGCCATGTTTGGCCATGGTCATCGCTGTAGATCGTTGCGGCGGCAGAGGGAGCATGGTCCCCTAATTTTCCGTATGCCAGCCAAATGGGCACGACGAGACGACCGCTCTTGAGTTGAATCCCATGTCCTGGTCCCGTTGCAATCACTTTCCAATCATATCTGGATCGGAACGGCTCAAACGACTTTGTGATTTCAACGGGCTTGCTCCACGTAACGCCATCGTCCATGCTGCGCATCGAGAAGCAACGAGCGTAATTGACGCAATAGAGAAACTCGATCGACCCGGTGCTTCGATCGATGATTGCGACGGGGTTGTTCACCGTTTGTTCACGATCTCCATCTGTTTTATTGTGCGGATTACCTTCGATCCGATCGCCCAAGTGCGCGATGTGCTTGGCGGGTTCCCAGGAACGACCGCCATCAAGCGAACGGCGCAGTTGAACTTGGATCTCGCCCCAATCTTTCGCGTTGTCGCGTCTCGCTTCACAATAGGCGAGCACAGTCCCTTTGGCGGTAATGACCATTCCCGGGATTCGATAGACGGAAATACCGCCCATCCCAGCCGGAAAGACGTCACCCTTTTCGAACATGGGTTCGCCAGCAGACAGAATGCTGCAGAAGAGGCAAAGTAGGGTGAGGAAGGAGGTTTTCATGGTTGCTCGAATCCCGCAGCATTGTGCTGCGGTTCGTTCAGGTTTTTTTTAGCCGTTGGGCGCTAGCCCCGGTTGTTGTCGCAAGAACCGGCGCTATCTCCATTCGGCTAATCGTAAAATTAGATTTGGACGAAGCACTAATGATACGCGATTGCAGATTTGGTGGCGATCGACGAGTTGTCGTTCGCCTAAATCGCCAGCAGCAGCCTGCTCGGGGCTTCAAGGTAGGCGATGATGTCGTTTAGGAATCGGGCGGCCGTGGCACCATCGACCAAGCGATGGTCGTACGCCAAACTCAGCGGCATCATCAATCTCGCTTTGATTGAGTCGTCGTCCATAACGATTGGCATTTTTCTTGATCGACCCACCAACAGAATGGCGACTTCCGGCACGTTGACAATCGGTGTCGAATAGGTGCCTCCGATGGCTCCAAGGTTGCTGATCGTGAACGTACCGCCCCGCAAATCGCTGACCGCGAAGCTATTGTTGCGGACTCGGGACGATAAATCCGACAAAGCGTACGCAATATCGGGGATCGACATTTTGTCTGAGTTTTTAAGCGTTGGCACAACCAAACCGCGATCGCTGTCGACGGCGATGCCAATGTTCACGTAATCCTTGTAGATGATCTGCTCGTTTTCGGAGTCGATCATGGCATTGAGCGACGGATGATGCTTGAGCGCCGTTGCGACTGCTTTGATCAAGAAAGGCATCGTGGTCAACTTAATGCCGCGCGACGCGTAATCGTCTTTGCTGGTCTGACGAAACGCTTCGAGTTCCGTTACGTCGGCGTCGTCGAAATTGACGACTCGCGGGACGGTTGACCAAGACTTGTGCATTTGAGCTGCGATAGTCTTGCGAATCTTGGACATGCGTTCCACTCGGATCGGTCCGTAGTCGTCTGACGCGACTGTTCCAGGTAGTGCCGACTTTGGGCTCGCGGAGGTCTTGGTCGATGCGGGAGCTTCTACCACAATATTGCTAGTTGGGGCAACCGTCGCAACCGGGGCAGTTCTGGCCGTTTGGTTCGCATGGCGAACAACTGCGAGCACATCGTCGCGAGTGATTCGGCCACCGTCGCCTGAGCCTTGTACTTCGGCCAAGTCGACTCCAACTTCGCGAGCAAATCGACGAATGGCTGGTCCGGCCGGAATGAGGTCATCGCCAAAAGGAGTACCTGTGTCGGTAGCCGAAGCGGGTTGCGAAACTGAGGGTACAACAGGGGCCGGCGGAACAAAAATTGGAGCAGCTACTCTTACAGGAGCAGACACCGGTGCGGGGGCGACTGGTGGCGGGGTTACTTCGGCTGCTTTGGGTGGTACTGCAGTCGGAACGGGAGCCGCCACTGGAGTTGGTGCAGCTGGGGTTGGTGCGACTGGGGTTGGTGCGACTGGGGTTGGTGCAGCCCCGACCGCCTCGATGGTTACGATAACCGTTCCGACTGGAACAGTCTGCCCTTCTTTGACAGCAATACTCAGGATCTTGCCGGCGGTTGGACTTGGCACGGATACGGTCGCTTTGTCCGTTTCCATTTCCAAAAGAGACTGCTCTTTCTTGATGACATCGCCCACGTTGACCAATATTTCGAGGACATCACCTGATTCGATGCCTTCGCCAAGCGATGGCAGTTTAATTTCTGTTGACATGATTCTGACAATCTAGTGCTGAGTGGATGTTGGATAAATTTGCCTCGTTCCAGGGAAAGGGCACGACTAAGCGAACAATGGATTGGGTTTTTCGGCGTCGTATCCTAGATCTTGGATGGCTTGTGCCACAACGCTGCCGGAGATGGCACCTTGCTTGCTCAATCGATAGAGGGCCGCGATGGTGACCGAGGCTGCATCAACTTCGAAATGGCGTCGCAAGGCAGTTCGTGTTTCGCTTCGGCCCAAGCCGTCAGTCCCGAGCACGTAGTAGTCCGTTGTCATGTAGGGGAGCAGTTGCTCGCCAACCGCTCGCATGTTGTCGCTGGCCGAAATGATCGGACCCTTGACGTCAGCTAGGACGGTTTCGATGTAGCTCTTGCGGGCTGGCTGGTCTGGGTGGAGCATGTTCCAACGTTCGCACGTTTGAGCATCGCGCCTTAGTTGGGTGTAGCTGGTTACGCTCCAAGCGTCGCTTGCCACGTTGTACTTCTCAGCCAAGATTT
>JAIPFP010000202.1 GCA_021736575.1 Pirellula sp.
TGCCGCGATTAGCCATCAGCTCGAAGTATTGCGACGTATGCGGCGTAGGCTCCTTGGCGCTGTCGAAGGTCTTCACGAGGCTGAAGCCTTCGATGGGCTTCTGCTTCACGCCGTTGATCATGCTCGGCTCCTTGACGCCTGCCGCTTCGAGAATCGTCGGCACGATGTCGATGATCGAGCTGAACTGCGAGCGGACTTGGCCGGTCTGCTTGATCCGTTCGGGCCAGGAGATGACCAGGCCGTTGCGAGTGCCGCCGAAGTGCGAGGCGACTTGCTTGGTCCACTGAAAAGGCGTGTTCATCGCGTGCGCCCAGCCGACGGGATAGTGGTTGTAGGTCGTCGGCCCGCCGAGATCGTCCATAATGGACAGCAGGTAGGGAATGGTTTCCTTGACGCCGTTGGCCGCGACACCGACTTCGTTGGCCATGCCTTGCAACGTGCCTTCGCCGCTTGCACCGTTGTCGCCCATCTCGTAAATGATGAGCGTGTTGTCCAGCTCGCCGGTCTCTTCCACGGCCTGGATGACCCGCCCGATGTTGTAATCGCAGTAAGCCAGGCAGGCGGCATAGACCTCCATCATGTGTGCGTAGAGTTTCTTCTCGTCCGCAGTGCGCGATTCCCACGACGGGATTTGCTCTGGCCGGGGTGTGAGCTTCGTGCCAGCGGGCACGACGCCCTGCGCGATTTGTCGCGCGAGTGTTTCCTCGCGAAGCTTGTCCCAGCCCTGGTCGAACTGGCCCTTGAACTTGGCGATCCATTCCTTGGGCGCGTGGTGCGGCGCGTGGCAGAGGCCCGGCGCATAGTAGGCGAAAAACGGTTTGTCCGGCGCAAGGCTGTTTTGCTGCTGAATCCACGAGATAGCGTGGTCGGCCATGTCGGCGTCGAAGTGATAATCTTTGGCATCATGCGGCGCTTCGACCGGCTTGGTGCCATCAAAGATGGCCGGATGCCATTGGTCGGTGTCGCCGCCAATGAAGCCGTAGAAATACTCGAAGCCCAGTGCGGTTGGCCAGAGGTCGAAAGGCCCCGCCTGGCTACTCTGCCAGTCCGGCACGTTGTGGTTCTTGCCAAACCACGATGTGTTCCAGCCGTTCTGCTTAAGGATTTCACCGACCGTGCCGCAGTTTTTCTGCATCAACGAATCATAGCCCGGGAACCCCGTGCCCATTTCCGTGATAACGCCGGTATGGGCGGTGTGATGGTTGCGTCCAGTGATAAGCGCCGCGCGGGTGGGCGAGCACAGCGCCGTGGTGTGGAACATGTTGTACCGTAGACCAGCCTTGGCCAGCCTGTCGAAGCTCGGCGTCGGAATCGGACCGCCGAAGGTGGACGCAGCGGAGAACCCCACGTCATCGGTGAGAATGAGCAAGACGTTCGGCGCGCCCTTGGGCGCACCGAGGGGTTGGGGAAAGTCCGGTGTGGAATCCGCAGCCGTGCGGCCGATTTTGCCTTTGAAGGGCTGTTCTGGTTTGGGCAGGACTTCTTGAGCCCAAACCGGAAACGCGAGCGTTGCGATCAGCGCAAGGCTGATCACAGCGAGTGGAGTCTTGGTCTTCATGATTGTCGTTTGTTCTAGGGTTGCTTTTTGATTTACGTGAAAAAATTATCCGATTTTTATCGCGCGAACTTCGTTAACGCGTTCATCCACGGGGATGGGGAAATGAATGGTAGTTCGCCTTTTTGCGGAAGGCAAGGTGGTCCATGATGGCTTGCCATTCCTTGATCTCGCTCGGAGCGCCGTTTCCAACCGGAGTTGCGATGCTGTCTCCAACCATCTATCTGAGAAGCCCAGGAATATGTTCCTAGCGACAAAGTGAATTGGGAGGCGTCAACTTGGATCTTGTCATCTGTTGGCGAAGTCTAATTCCGGATGCGAGACTTCCCTACGGCTCTGAAGAGGTATCAACGTGCAGTCCAATGTCCGGGAGGAATTGGCAATCCCTATATTCATTTACGACTCGGCCAGCTCTATTATGAAACCTGCAATTATGACGCGTCTGTACACACGTTTGCAATGACATCACGCAAGGGATAAAACAATGAGTGAATTGATTTCTCGCCGAAAATTTCACAGACTCTTAACGCAACTTAGCGTCATCGCCTACGCTGCGCCTCGAGCCCGATCTCATTTCACTGACGAAATCACCGAAGATCGCCAACGGCCCAACATCCCAAGCGGTGTCGCCTCTGGCGATGTGTCCACTACGTCCGCCACCCTTTGGAGTCGTTCGGATAGGTCATCGAGAATGCTCGTCGACCTTGCGAGCAATGAGTTCTTCAAGAATTCGCGAAGAATCGTGGGACCAGACGTGCTCGAGTCGACCGACTTTACCGGTAAACTTCGCATCAACGGTCTAAAGCCGGGTGAGCCAGTTTTCTACCGAGTGACATTTCAAGATTTAGATGATCTTTCCAAATTAAGTGCACCACAAGCAGGACGACTCATCACCGCTCCCAACGAAGCTCGCGATGTTCGATTTGCTTGGTCTGGTGACACTGCAGGACAAGGCTATGGAATCGATGTTGCGCGAGGTGGAATGACGACGTTTGAAACGATTCGAAGCCTCAGCCCAGACTTCTTCATCAACTCGGGTGATGTGTGCTATGCCGACAACCCCATTGAACCCGAACTGCGTCTCGACGACGGTAGCATCTGGAAAAATGTCACCACTGAAGGCAAATCCAAAGTAGCGGAATCCATCGACGAATTTCGTGCTAACTATCGCTATAACCTGTTGGACTCTAATGTTCGTCGCATGAACGCTGAGATACCAAGTTTCGTTCAATGGGACGATCATGAAACGCTCAACAATTGGTATCCCGGCGAGAAACTCACGTCGGACAACCGCTATCGTGACAAAAGCGTTTCACTCCTTGCCGCTCGCGCTCGACAAGCGTTTTTTGAGTATCTGCCGATTCGCCCGACTGCGGATGGTCACAGCCGCATCTATCGAGCGATGCCTTATGGACCTCTGCTGGATGTTTTCTTTCTTGACCTTCGATCCTATCGTGGTCCAAACTCACCGAACCGACAAACCGAAGGTAGCGACGCGACTGCGTACATGGGAGCTGAGCAACTGAATTGGTTCAAGAAATCGCTCAAGCGCAGCACGGCCACTTGGAAAGTGATTTGCAGCGACATGCCCATTGGGCTTATGGTTCGAGATGGCAAGGATGATTTTGAGAATGTTGCCAACGGCGATGGGCCTGCGCTCGGAAGAGAATTGGAAATAGCCAATTTGTTGCGTTTCATTAAGTCGCAACAAATCAAAAACACAGTTTGGCTAACGGCGGATGTTCATTACGCCGCATCGCATTACTATGACCCCGAAAAGGCCGTCTTCAAGGACTTTGACCCCTTTTGGGAATTCGTATCGGGCCCCCTGCATTCAGGAACGTTTGGACCAGGTGAGTTCGATAACACCTTCGGGCCGCAGCTGAAATTCAAGTCGATTCCGGATGGAATGCGTCCCAATCGTCCTCCATCGGATGGGTTCCAGTTCTTTGGAATGGTAAAAATCGATGGCCAAACGAGAGCGTTGACTGTGACGCACTATTCGGCGGCCGGCAAGAATCTATGGAGCATCGACTTGCCCGCATCGGTGTGACGGTTGCTATGATTGAGTGGGATGGGCTAGCAGCCTGTCAAAGCTCAAAATGACAGGCTGGAAGCTAAACTTATTCGATGCAAGCTCCCAGCAATTGCAACAAAACTCGTGCCGAACACAGGCTGGAAGCCTATGCCACTGTTGCAATCAGACATTCATTTCGCGAACGATCCATACCAAATGATCCGAATGGCGAAGCACATACTGGGCGGTACTTCCGAGCAGGATTCTTGCAATGCCACTTTGGCCTTGCGACCCAAGTACGATCAAGTCAGAGTTGTGCTGTTTGGCAAAGCCAGCGATTTGCGAGCCAATATGCTTGGCCTCGACCACCCTCGACGTTGCTCGGATTCCTTGTGAACTCAATTGGTTCGCTGCTCTTTCGGTGAATGCAGTTGCTTCATGTACCACGGAGGGGCTGTTTGGGAGTTCCACGGGATCCATTCCGTCACGCTGGACCGCATGAATGGGTACCACGGATACAACTTCGATGTCCGCATTTCTGACCCAAAGATAGGATCCAAATTGCTCAATCGCAGCCTTGGATTCTTTTGAATCATCGTATGCAATCGTAATTCTCAACGGGTGATCGAGTTGTTGTTGAGATGCAGTACGAGGGCTCACCACCAGGACCGAACAGGTGGCATGCGTCGCGACGTATTCGCTGACGCTTTCATGAGTCACGTGATCGTGTGGCGATTTGCTTTTGGCGCCGACGACGATCAAGTCTGCGTTGATCTCTTCGGCGGCTGCAGCGATGCAGTGCCCAACGTGACCGTATCGAGTAATATGAGCAAGATGAGCTTTCGAGCCTTCGAATATTTTGACCACCGATGCAAAAGCGTGTTCATCATGCTTGAGGGCATCTGTCACAAACTCAGAAACGGTATGGCCAATGGATTCTGTTAATGCCGTCTTCGGCAGGCCGACAACCGTCAAGACGGTTGCGTTTACATCTCCTTGGTGCGTTAATTCGCGGAAGCAGCGAGCAGATTCCAGGGATGAAGTAGAGTCGTCTACTGCGATAAGAATATTCAAGTTGGTTTATTTCCTTTTCATCGTTTCTGGTCAAATTCAATGAGATTGTGCAGATTGCATTGAACCCTTTAAGCATTACGCTTGCAATCGGCTTGGTGTTCTAGCATGGTTGCAACGAGGGCTGTCCAGCCTGTTTGGTGACTTGCCCCAAGCCCTCGTCCATTGTCGCCGTGGAAGTACTCGTAGAAAAGTACGAGTTCATTCCAACATGAGTTCTCAGCGTAGCGTGCCTCAGAACCGTGGCATGGACGTTTGCCGTGTTCGTCTCGCTTAAAAAGTGTTGTTAGCCGGCGTTCAATTTCGTCTGCAACTTGGCGCAAATTCATCTGAATGCCTGAACCTGTCGGGCATTCGATTTGAAAGGTCTCACCGTAGAATTCATGGTATTGTCGCAGTGATTCCACGATGAGATAGTTTAGAGGAAACCAGACCGGGCCTCGCCAATTGCTATTGCCGCCGAACATTCCGGTATTGCTTTCGCCCGGCACGTAGCCAACGGATTCCTTGCCACCCGTAAACTCGAAAACAAATGGTTTGTCTTTGTGATTGGCGGACATGGATCGTATTCCAAATGGAGACAGGAATTCTTTTTCGTCCAGCATATACGATAGCAGTTTGCGGAGCCGATCGGTGGATGGGATCGCTAATAGTCGCACTCCGGTGTGTGAGCCAGCCGGACAGAACTGCTCCATATAAGCCATGTGCTGGGCCATCTGAGGTCGGTTCTTCAAAAACCAATTCATGCGACGCTGGAAACTTGGAAGCCGCATCAAGGTTTTTTCGTGAATGAGCACATTGGAGCAAAGTGGAATGAGGCCGACGAGGGATCGAACTCGCATGGCTGTGCTCTTGTCATCACGGAAAAGATGATCGTAGTAAAACCCATCTTCCTTTTCCCAAAGTCCTGTCCCATGAAGCGAATTCATGGCTTCCGCGATGGCGACGTAGTGTTCGAAAAACTTGCTCGCCATATCCGAGTACGCTTGATTTTCCTCGGCTAACTCCAAAGCCATCTGAAGCATGCAACCGCAAAAGAAAGCCATCCAAGCTGTCGCATCGGCTTGATCGAGCGTTCCCCCTCCAGGCAATGGCTTGCTTCGATCGAACACACCGATGTTATCCAATCCCAAGAAACCGCCGCTGAATACGTGCTGCCCCCGTGTATCTTTTCGATTGACCCACCACGTGAAATTCAGGAGCAGTTTCTGAAACGTCCGAGCTAAGAATTCTTTATCGCCGCTAAGCTTGTAAACGTGCCAGCATGCCCATGCATGGACGGGTGGATTCACATCGTTAAGAGCCCATTCATAGGCCGGCATCTGCCCGTTGGGGTGCATATACCATTCTCTAAGAAACAGGATCAATTGGTTTTTTGCAAACTCGATGTCCACTCTTGCCATCGGAAGCATATGGAAGGCGACGTCCCAAGCGGCGTACCAAGGGTATTCCCATTTGTCAGGCATCGAGATCACGTCTCGATTGAACAAGTGAGTCCAATCGCCGTTGCGTCCGTTTTCGCGGCCAGCCGGCGGTGGAGGACTATTCGGGTCTCCTTTGATCCAGGAATTCACGACGTAATAATAGAACTGTTTCGTCCAAAGCAAGCCGGCGTACGCTTGTCGCGAGATCGATTTTTCCTCGGTCGTTAACTGAGGTGAAATGCATGCATCATAGAACGCGTCCGCCTCTTTTCGCCGATTTTTAAAGATGGTTTCAAAGGTGTCGCCAAACTGATGATCGGCGAAAATGGGAGTCATGATAGGCTTGGTAATGTCCTCGGTTGGCGACACGCCAGCTTCGATGGTTTCGGGAGACAAACCCGTCAAGCGACAGCGTATCACCAGAGGTTTATCAGGCTGGACAATCGCGATGTAATGTGCAGCGCATTTTGTCCCGAATTCGCGGCTGTCGGTTCGGTTTGAATCTCCATTGACAACGTTCGCATGAAACGCGTCCTTGAAAAACGAACCGGATGTTGGAGTGCCGGGATGGCGGTTCGGATTGGTTTCATTTTCAGTGAACAGCCAACTGGGGCGTTCATTGTTGGGGCCGACATCCACTCGAAACTCAAAGTGACCCAACGATTCATGATCGCAAAGAACGACTCCATTTGGCTCATTAGCGGATCGATGCAATCGCATTCGAGGTTTGCTCGTACACCCCTCGTGCTCACATCCCCAGATCCACGAGTTGTGATACCAAAGTTGGGGCAAAACGTGAATTACGGCCGGATTCGCACCTCGATTATGCACGGTCAGTCTGATCAGAATATCATCGGGCGCCTCTTTGGCATACTCGATCTCGCAATCGAAGTAGGCGTCTTCTTCGAATGCAACCGTGTCAAGGATCTCGTACTCGGTTTCCGAGCGAGATCGTCGTCGGTTAACGTCCGTCAAGTCCTCATAGGGATACCGCGACTGGGGATACTTGTAGAGCCCTTTCATGTACGAATGAGTTGGTGTTGAGTCGAGATAGTAGTAACACTCTTTGACGTCTTCGCCGTGATTGCCTTCTGGTCCAGAGAGACCGTAGAGGCGTTCTTTGAGGATTGGATCTCGCGTGTTCCAGAAAGCAAAAGAAAAGCAAAGGCGACCCTCTCGATCGGAAATTCCCAGCAAGCCATCTTCGCCCCATCGGTACGCTCGCGAACGGGCGTGATCGTGAGGCAAATAGAACCAAGGCTCCTGGTTTTGCGAGTAGTCCTCGCGAACAGTTCCCCATTGCCGTTCGGACAGATAGGCTCCCCACCGCTGCCAATTCGCTTTGCGTTGCTTGGCCTCAAGGAGCCGTTGATGTTCTGCTGTCCGGCGCATCGATTCCGAGGTCGGAAAGCACATGGCTGGCGAAGCGATTTCTGGTTTCGACATGGAGACATCAATGCAAAGGACAGTTTCAAGAGGCAATCCGAATAGATGAGCTTAGGCGATTCCATGAAATAAATCCACCTTGTTTCGATTATGATGTTCTCCTGGTCAACGTAACGACCATCCCCTTTCGGCTTCCCTTCCAACCGGAGAACTACCTTGAAAAGTGCTTCCTCTCGTCGTGATTTTCTAAAAACAACCGCCGCCATAACTGCAGGAATTGTTGCCGCACCGAATATTGCAACCGCCAGCCGGACCAACTCGCAAATCATCGTTGGCGAGAAAGATCTCCAATTTGAAGTGATCCACCATTTCCCGCAATTGCCATCGCAGTATTCGTGGCAAACCACTCACAACGTGGCCGTCGACGCAGCGAATAATCTCTACGTCATCCACGAAGGGCACGAATCAAAAAAAGACCATCCGTCCATTTTTGTATTTGATGAAAAGGGCAAATTCATTCGAGCGTTTGGCAATCAGTACCAAGGTGGTGGACACGGAATCGAAGTCCGCAAAGAAGGCAATCAAGAGTTTCTCTACGTTGCCGCGTACCAGCAAGTCAAGGAATTTGCCAAACTCGATCTGAAAGGCGAAGTCCTTTGGACCAAGCGAGCGCCGAAAGAATCCGGTGTTTACCACTCCGACGAAGCGGACAATCCAGCCAAAGTTTGGGGGCGCAATCGATTCATGCCAACCAATTTCGCCTTTTTGCCGGACGGCGGATTCTTCCTTGCCGATGGCTACGGAGCCTTCTACATCCATCGCTATGACAAAGACGGAAAGTGGCTACGGTCGTTCGGTGGTGACGGCGCTGGTGAAGGCAAATTTAATACACCGCATGGACTCTGGATCGACGACCGCAATCCGGCTGCACCAAAAATCGTGGTCACGGATCGGGCTCACAACACACTCCAAATCTTCGACCTCGAAGGAAAATATGAACGCACCATCACAGGCTTTGGGCTCCCAGCCAACATCGACAAACAAGGGGACCTGTTGTTGGTGCCCGAACTCAAGGCACGGGTTTCCATTTTAGACAAAAACTATAAGCCAATCGTGGAACTGGGTAGCGACGTGGAGCGAATCAGTGCGGACAAGGGGAATAAGATTCGTAGCGACGAGAAGCAATGGCAGGACGGCAAGTTTGTTCACCCGCATGACGCTTGCTTCGACAACCAAGGCAATATCTACGTGGCGGAATGGGTCGGCACCGGGCGAGTTACCAAGCTCAAGAAGGTCAGTTAAGGCGTTGCTAGGGCGAAGGTTGGTTACCGCTGGCTAAAGCCCCTCACCCCCCGACCCCCTCTCCCCGAGACCAGGGCGAGACCAGGGCGAGGGGAGCAAGATCAAAAGATGTGAGTAAAGATTCAAAGCCGCGCCGATCGCATCGCAATCCGCTATGATGGCTTACCCCGCTTAAGTTCGAAATCACTTTCTGAATGAGAGTCATTATGAAGATTTATTTCATTGCAATCGCATGTGTGTTTCTCGCGTCGTTGGCATCCGCGACCGAGCGCTGGACTCAATTGCAAGGTGACTCGCGTCGATCAGGCAATGCCCCCCAAGTCGATCTCCCTGAAAAGCTTGGATTGGTAGCTGCGGTACCGCTTACGGATGGAATCTATACATCTCCAGCAATCGCTGACGGAATGGTCTACGTGATCGATGGCTCGGGAGTCGTCTTTGCGATCAATGCAGAAACGTTTGAAATCAAGTGGAAGTTTGCCACACGCGGTGGTGCAGGAAACTGCAACAATGTTTCGTCCCCCACGATCGTCGGTAAGTACTTGCACTTCGGAACAATGGCGGGCTATTACTACGTGCTTGATCGAGTGACGGGTGCTGTCGTGAAGGAGTTGGATTGCGGCGAGGCCATTTTTTCAAGCCCCGTAGCAAACGACAAACGGGTGTATTTCGCCACCATCGGGGCTCAAATCTACGCGTTGGAGTTCGATGGAGGCTTGGCATGGACTTGGGATTTTGTCAAAGAAATAATTGGCTTTCAAGGAGATCGATGGAAAGGGGAGGATTGGTTGAAGGAACGGCCAAATCGTGTGACCTGGCGCGACCATTTTGTTTGCTCGAGGGAATTGTGTTTGATTGACAACACACTCGTTATTCCCGCTGGCGGGCGAACGGTATTCCTCGACGACCAAGGCACCGCTGCGAAATTGAAAGCGACAGGTGAAATTCCGGAGTTTGATGGGAACGAATATCCGGCAACATTCGGCCAGAGTGCGGATGCGTCCGGAAATGTTTACGTTCAATGGCATCGCCGAGATAATGCAGGTCGTGTCGAGATACTCAAGGCGGTCGGCAATCGCGTTGAGACGGACTTCGTCAAAGGGACGCAAACTGCCATTCAACTGCCTGGCCTATTGAGTTTTTCCTCAGTGAGTGTTCGTGGAAGCGACGTTTATCGCGTTCGACCCGAACAAGGTTTCGGTTTATGTCGTCATACAGCCGGCAACGAACAACCAGAAATACTATGCGAGGCTCCTGCCATTTGTGCGCCTGTTGTGACTCGCAAGCATGTTGTCTACGGCGGTCTCGATAGCAAGGTGTATGTGGTGCCGCTCGATGGCACCGAACAATTGGCCTTATCCACCGCGTTTGGTTCCCCCATCTCTGCATCCGCGGCGATTGCAGATGGTCGAATCTTTGTGCCATGCGAAGACGGTTATCTCTACGTGTTTGGCAAAAACGGTTCCGCGCCTCTTCCCGCACGAAACCTTCAAGTGAACCGAATTCGCAGCCCGCTTACGGGACCATTCGCGGACGCTGCTTTTGATTGGTACACCAACTATGGCGATTTTGGTTCCACGAATGCAAATGAGCAAGGGCTTCGGGCGCCGTTGCGAATGCGATGGGCGCGACGCCTGGAAGGTACCGTCAAGCACTTGCCGGTTTGCGGTGGAGGTCGACTTTATACGCATACGGCTGAGGGACAGGTCATCGCATGCGAGCAAGATACAGGGCGGGTGCTCTGGCGAAGGTACTGGCCAGATGTCTATCTTTCGTTTACGTCACCTCTTTATGTGGCTGGCAAGTTGCTTGTTCCACAAGCGGGTATCAAGCAATCTCGAATGCGATGCCTGGATGCTGCCACCGGAGACTTGCTTTGGGAAGCACCTTTTAGTGGCTCACCCAGTTGGAGCAGACAGTTTCCGCCAGTCGTTCATGGCAAAATCGCAATCTACGCTTCTGGCTCTGGACAGTATGCACCGCAAGGGACCGAGAAAGCGTCCACGTTCAAAGGGACGCCTGCCGAATCTGTCGGTGGTGCTGAAGTGATGAGTTGGATCTACTCAAACGATAACCCCTACTACCCACGCGACAATCGCCCTTTGTTATGGGCCTGGGACCTGCAGACTGGGAAAATAGTTTGGCAGAAAGATTTTTCCGAGTTCGGAAAAGGAGGGAACGACTGTGGTATTTGCGTGATGGACGGCAAACTCTACTACTCTACATTTTTTGGCTATTCGGCCAGTCAACGCGCCAGACGAGGACTGCCTGTTGAGAACAATGGTTTAACTGCTTGCCTGGATCCACAGACGGGTGAGCTACTATGGAAAACGAACGAGTACTACGTTACAGCAAAATGCACGCTTAGCGCTCGCGATGGCAAACTCTTTCTTGGTGGCAACAATCGCCCAAACGAATCGACACAAGATCGATTTGTGTGGTGTCTTGACGCAAAAGATGGTTCACTCATTTGGAAATCCGATCCGATCACATCAGCCTTGAACGTGGTGAGTGTCGGTGAGCAATTCGTTTTTTCCAATTCGCTTCGCGGTCGAGGAAACGTGTTCGAACGAACGTCCGGCAAAGTGGTAGGAGGTGTGGCCCACAACTATGCATGCTGCCGATTCACATTATCGGAGCCGTTCATCCTAGGAGCCAACATGGATATGATCGATCTCTCGCAGGATAGCAAATTGGTTTCCACGGGGCCTGCGATCGATTCGCGTGAATGCCTTGGAGCGGTTGTTTCGAACGGTCGAATTTTTTATACTTCGCAGGCCAGCGGTTTCATCGTGTCGCAAACCTATGGCGAACAGTCAAAAGATTTCCCAGCGGTTTGGAGTCGCTAAGCACATCCGCAACTGTTGTTCAACCCAATTAGCCGTTGGGCGATAGCCCCGGTTTTCTAATTGCTCGACATTCGTCGAGAACCGGGGCTATCGCCCTTCGGCACTCAGTTTGTTTCACTCGAAGACTCATACCGATGTGCTTCGTAGCGGG
>JAIPFP010000203.1 GCA_021736575.1 Pirellula sp.
TGCTCAACTTGCTTTTCGAACCTTTTCGAATCGTAGGAGCAGCCGTTGACGCAATGCCGAACGCCTCTACCAAATCATTGAGAAACTCGGGATGACTATGGCTTTCGACTTCCCAAACGCCAGTGCCCCACAGCATGGCTCTGAGATAAGCGTCTGGCAAAACCTTGGCTGCTTTGGTTTTGCCCTGCGATTCTCGAACTGGAATCGATGACTGAAGCATCGCGACGTTTTCTTCGCACAACTGTTTTAGCCATGTGCTCGCGGTTACTTGCGATTCAGAAGCGCCCGCTTTGCTTGTTTGCCGGGCGCGATGTTTGGGCTTAACCCAGTCCATAGGTCTCTCGTCCACGTTTGCGATTAATGATATGATTAGGGTCGCGGTAGCGCGTTTCGAAATTCTGCGCACCGCGACCGAAGGCCAATTGTTGTTCCAACTTTTCAAGATGCAAGCACTTAAAACATGTTTCTTGCGAACACTTTTTCATTTTTAAAAATTCCCATTTTGGGTATGGACATTTACCGTGTTCGTCGGCTCAACATCAGCACAGGAAATTACGAACCCATGAACCATTTCCGATCCACACTTCGGCCCTTCTTGACGATTTTGACAATGCTCTTGTTGTCTATCGGCTTAACGTCCGTTTGTCGAGCCGACGACGATACCTGGCTTAACCCAGCTTTGCTCAAGAAACGAATTGCAGACACATTCGAAGAACCAAAAGATTGCAAATCACTTCACCGCGAGAACCGAATATGGATAAATCGAGACGAACAAGTGGTTATACTGGACGGATACATTGTGCAGCGAGAAGTGCCACTGGAATTGTTTGCGTGCCCGGCTGGTAGCAAAGAACACGAGGCCGTCGTGGCTGTTCTTGCAAGGCCGCAATTAGTGCACGCAGGCTTGCTTGCGATCAACGCAAAGCCGGGCAGTCCCGCTTCGTTCGAACCATTCAAGCCCGCGAGCGGAACAACCGTGCGTGTCTATGCTCTATGGCTGGACAAAGAGAATAAAGCTCAAGGCACGATAGCACAAAACTGGATTCGTCGAGTCGACACCAAGAAATCCATGCCATGGGATTGGGTATTTGCAGGCAGCAAGATCTACAAAGATGAAGACGGGAAAGAACACTATTTGGGCGATAGCGGGGAATTGATCTCTGTCTCCAACTTTTCAACGTCGACGTTGGATTTGGCAGTTCAAAGCGACCAGTCCAACGCCAACTTGATGTTTGAAGCATTTACCGATCGAATTCCAAAGCGAAACACGCCGATTCGCTTAGTTCTGTCGCTGACGGATGAAGCCCCCTACGGCGCAGACGCCGACAAATCCAAAGAGCCCAAGCATCTGAGCGAAAAAGTTCCAGAAAGCATCATGAAATACTTGGTAACCAAGAAAAAAGAGCAATAGGGCATTCGCGGGTAACTGGTCTTCATCCAACGCCTGGTGCAGCCAATCGTTGCCTCCGTCGGGACATGCGGGCTGTTGAGTTAATATGGTTCGACATGGCCAAAGGGTACATCACAACCCGAAACGTAAGTGAGGGACGAACAATTCCTCGCTCACGCTTCGAGTTACCATTAACGCAACAAGCCGTAGCGACACGGATTGCAAGTTTTGTTGCACTGTGCGATCTAGTTTCCAGGCTCTGCGGTTCTGCCTGGTAACTCAATGCAAGCGAGGCTCTGCCTCGCCGAAATGCATTCTTAGTTTGTGAACTCGGGAGGCAGGAGCCTCCACACCAATGCGTTCCCAGGCAGAGCCTGGGAACGAGTAGTCTACGTGGGCATCGATCATAACACGGGCCGCCGCTCATCGTGCGGTTTAGCCTAAAAACCTGAACGAACCGCCGCACAAGGCCGTCGGGATTCGAAATACCCCAGGCTTGCCCTGGGGATTTGTTATGCTTTGTGGCTAATCGCGGCCGGCGCTCGTCGCACCGTCTGACTATGCTAGCCGACCTGACTGCCTAAGTTATAATCAACGCCCTCCTGTCGCGCGTCAATCAAATTGGATTGGATATCCAAACTGGCTTTTTCTCTCGCATCGAACATTTGCGTTTCCTCCGTTATTTGTCGAATCGCATTCAACTCGCCTGTCGCTCGAAACAGCACGCTTAGCATAACTGGATTAAACAACAATTTGGATTTCAATCCCGCGCGTTGGGGATACAATTGAGTTTTGAGGGAACCAATGTCACTTGAAAGCATGCTTGCCGCTCTTACGCCGCAGGAAAAACTCGACGCAATGAACATTCTATGGCGGGACTTATCCGCAAATCCGGCGGGCGTTCGCTCGCCCAATTGGCACGGCGATGTCTTGGCGGAGAGGATCAAGAACCCATCGCAAAAACCTAGTTTGCCTCTCGATGCTGCGTTTGATGATGTGAGGGAGCGACTGAATGAACGTCGAGCTCAGGGATGAGGCGAGAGATGATCTTGTGAATGGTGCCGCTTTCTATGGCGAGCAGTCTTGGGGCTTGGACGAATACTTCCTCAAATGCTTGCGCGAAGACGTCAGGAAACTTGAAACAACCGGTGGAATTCATGAGCAGTACTGTAGTTTTCACAGATCATTGTCAGAACGTTTTCCCTTTGCAATCTACTACTCAATTTTTGAAGAAGTCATCGATGTCGTCGCGATTCTAGATTGTCGTAGTGATCCCTCGGTGCTGGACACCAGACTCGGACGGGCTAAAACCAAAACTCTTGAAAATGAATGAAGCGTAATACGAGAAAGATCTACTTGAAGCAAACGCGTGAAGGACCGCATTTTAATCCGATCCGAATTCTCAATCGAGCGCTACATTTCTGGTTCCTTGGTGGTTCCTTGTTTCTCAGGGTCAGACCCGGGGCTGGCCCCACAGACACCCTGTGAACTCGGGAGGCAGGAGCCTCCACACCAATGCGTTCCCAGGCAGAGCCTGGGAACGAGTAGTCTCCTGTGCGACGTTCATTCCAATCAGTGGCACTAGGATGTTGAACCGCATTTTCGGTCCGCCCTCGCGGCTGATGTTTGCCGCACCGCATGATTCTATCTCGCTCGAATCAACGGTCGATCATCCCAAGGTGGTCATCGCTTTTCACGCAAGCAAGATGTCTCGTTTTTAGTTCGATGTGGTTGGGGCTCGCTGGTGCGCGCTTCTGTGACATGCCTGTGACATGCCCCGTCATGTCGTGACAATAGGGCTCGCTATTGCTCACATTGCCAGCCACCAACGGTAGTGCCTGACTCAACACCGAAATAATAGTTTGCCAGTGTGCACGTTGAACAACACAGGATTTAATCGTGTACGGAAGCAATCAAGCCGTCGAGAGATCCAAGAGTATCCCCTATTTGGCACGTACTATGCACTCATGTCCCAGCCTTATCGGTACTTTGAGACGCGGAGAGCCAGAGCTTTCGAAGAGATAACGCATCGGTAAGCCTATGTAAACAGTAATCAGAGAACCGTCCGCTTAAGGGGACATTAACATTTTTTGGAACATCAACCGACGCCCGCAGCGACCTATCGGGCAATTGCGATCCCTGTGCGTCACGACGTTTTCATCAAGCGAAGGTTATTGATCACATGATTCAGTTGCTCCCCAAGGTCGTTAGGAATTTACTCTTGCGAATTAGCGACACGGAAGTGTCTTTTGCAAGGCGTGGGTTTGAGCCATCGAGTTTGCAGCCTCATCTCGAAGAAATAGGTAGATCATTCCTTGTTGGCTACCATCTAGCTCTCGATGATGCGACGGTTTTTTCGCATGGTACTTCGATTTCGAATGGTGACCCAACCTATCAGGGGTTTGTATTCGAAGGTGCGGCAATGGCATTTGCGATAACCGATTCGCTCTCGCTGAGAAAGCGAAACCAGTGGCAACAGTTTCTTGACGGCGTGGGTGCTCCACATCGTTATGTAGTGCATGTGGGGCTTGGTTGGGCGTACGCGAGAATTCCATGGTATCGACGAAATCCTGAGAAATACATGGATCGCTTCGATCCTTTGCTGAAGTGGCTTGTACTTGACGGTTACGGCTTTCACGAAGGCTTTTTCAATTGGAAGAAATGGCTTTCGTCATCAAACCTTCAACCTCCTTGGAGCGACCAAGGAAAGCGCGTTTTCGACCAGGGGCTTGGACGCAGCCTGTGGTTTGTCAAAGGAGCAGATGTAGCCAAAATCGCAGCGGTAATCGAGTCTATGCATCCATCGCGTCGTCCTGATTTTTGGAGCGGAATCGGGCTTGCTGCTGCCTACGCGGGAGATGCGAGTTGCGACGAGATCGAATCCTTGGTCGAAGCGAGCGGTAACCATCGAGACTATCTGGCCCAGGGCGTTACCTTTGGCGCCGAAGCCAGAGAGCTCGCCGACATACAGGCTGAACATACCGATCGCATCTGCAAGATCGTTTGCGGCATGTCGGCTTCCGACGCCGCTGAACTGACTAGCTCAGCCAAACCAACTTTTCCACGCAAGCATTCTGACTACGAAACTTGGCGATCGAATATTCGAGAGTCCTTAAGAAGCCACGTGACAACATGAGCAATACTATGTCCAAAACCATGGCAACAAACCGCAGCGCTCAATTTTTGGGTTTCGTCTTGGTGGCAACGTGTTACTTCTTTGCCCGCGAACCCTCAATCAGCCAGGGTGAGCGCAAAGAACTGGCATCAAAACTGCACTTTGACCGTTTCGACTTGGGTGTCGAAGAATTTGCTCTCAACGGGCTGAAATCCAAGCGAGCGGTTCATCCGAGCTTAGACCGCATTTCGGCGTGGATAGGTGGAACAGGCGCTGCGGCGACTCTTTGCGATCTCGATCTTGACGGATTAGATAACGACTTGATCTTGGTCGACACACGGGTCGATCGAATTGTTGTCATGCCGGTACCCAGCGATGAAGTCCATAGCAAACCACGATACGAAGCCTTTGCACTGGATGTTCGTGATCTTCCGATGAATCCAAATACGATGTCACCCACGGGCTCGCTCGTAGGTGACTTCAACGAAGATGGGCAAGCGGATGTCTTGGTTTACTTTTGGGGACGCACGCCAGTGCTTTTTCTAAAGCACACGCATCAGACGCAAGCGAGCCAGCTTGCGCCATCACAATTTACTCCGATAGAACTTGTGCCTGAGCTCGTCGGCACGAGCGCCGGTCGATGGTACACCCACGCGGCTACTCAAGCCGATTTCGATGGCGATGGCCACCTCGATTTGATGATCGGCAATTTCTTTCAAGATGGGGCCGACATCCTGAACGAACATGGTACGGGCATTGCGACGGTGATGCACGAAGGCAAATCCCGAGCGAAGAACGGTGGTGGAGCCAAGCTGTTCCGCTGGCTTTCCGCCTCCGTCGGCAATGAACCGACGGTTGTGTACGCAGACCAAAGCTCTGTCCTTGAAAAACATTGCGGCAAGGGTTGGGTGCTGGCCGCCGGAGCTGCCGATCTCGATCGTGACGGGTTGCCTGAGTTGTATATCGGTCACGACTTTGGTCCCGATCGGCTCCTGCATAATCGATCCCAGCCGGGACACTTGGAGTTCGGGCTATGCGAAGGAGTTCGTACCTTCACCACTCCTCGATCCTTTGTATTGGGCCGGGACTCATTCAAGGGTATGGGGGTTGGTTTCGGTGATGTCAACGGCGACGGTTTACTCGACATCTTTGTCAGCAATATTGCCGACGAATGGGCTCTCCAAGAGAGTCATTTTCTGTGGGTTAGCACAGGAAATATTGATGATTTTAAGCACGACCGTGCACCTTATGAGCAAAAGAGCGAATCGTACGGACTCTCGCGGAGTGGTTGGGGTTGGGATGCCGTCCTGGTGGATCTCGATAATGATGGACGACTCGAAGCGATCCAAGCAACTGGGTTTGCCAAGGGCGTTGTTACCAAAGATTCCAAGCTGTCATGGATTGACCGCACCTTGTTCTCGGCCGGATTTCTTCAACACGGCATTAACCGTTGGGCAGAACTGCAAGCCGTTGGGACGACAAACGATCGGCTAATCCACGACCCACGGGCTTGGCCTAAGATACAGAGTCCTACGGCGACCCTAAGCGGTTACGACAATAACCCTATCTATGTTCGGTCGGCTTCAGGTCGATTCGTTGACATATCCGCCGACATTGGCCTTGGAGATCCGTTTAATACCAGGGGTATAGCCGTCGCCGATACCGATGGAAACGGCTCGATGGACTTCGTTTATGCGAATCAGTGGGAACCTTCGGTTTTCTTTCGCAACTCCACTGCAAACCATAACAAATCACTTTCACTGCGCCTTGTGCTTCCTCTGGATGACGAAATTCCTTTCGAGATCGATCCAAGTGCAGAGTGTGTGGGTAGCCTGGCCGTTGGAGCAACGGCCAAGATTCAGCGTGAACCGGAAACGAATCCCGTCTCAGGAACTGCCCAACGAACGGGACTGGTTTTTGTGGCCGAAGTCCTATCGGGCGTCGGCCATTCGGGACATAGCTCACAAGAAATTCATTTTGGTCTAGGTGAATATCCAAACGCGACCATCGATGTTGAGCTTCGATGGAGATCTAGGAACGGATCCTTGGTCTCGCGAACCATTTCTATAGCCCCTGGTCGTCACACAATCTTGCTCGGTACTTCAAGCAAATAGGTTCGTTCATGATTCAAGCATCCAACACGATTCAAGCGTCAAGCAATCCCACGGTAGCGCGTAATCCCACGGTATCGCGTAATCCCACGGTATCGCGTAATCCCTCGGTGTCGCTTAATCCCACGGTATCGCTGTACCCAAATCGCAATGCGCATCTTCGATTGTTTGCACTCTGGTACTTTGCAATTTTGATGATTGCCTGGAACATTGCTGGGCACACTTTTCTTGGGTTTGAGCAATCATGGGCGATGCCTTTCGTGGCTATTCTTTCCGCTTGTTTAACACAGATAGTGCTCGAATGGGTTGACGCTCGGTCGCTCGGTCGCAAACCTCGATTCAGCGGCTCTTGGTTGAGCTTTGTCAACTTTCTGCCCCCGGCGATGATCTCGGGATTCGCCTGTGCCATGCTGCTCTTTCCCAACGAGCGTTTGGGACCAATCATCTTTGCCTCCGTCCTTTCGATCGCGTCAAAAGTGTTGTTTCGCATCAGGCTCAGCAACGGTTCCGTCACCCATTTTCTCAATCCATCCAACTTTGGGATTGTCGTGACGCTGCTTTTGTTTTCGGACGTTGGACAGGCGCCGCCCTATCAATTTACCGAGAACATTACCGGTTTCTGGCATTGGGCGTTACCAGCCGCAATCTTAGCCACCGGCATCGTTGTTCATGGATTTGCAACTGGGCGTTTGACGTTATGCATCGCCTGGCTGTTGGGATTCGTCGTCCAGGGTGTTTTTCGAGCGTGGCTAGCTGGCAACCCATGGTATGTACCGCTAATGCCCATGTCGAGCGCTGGCTTTATCCTATTCACGCTTTACATGATTCCAGATCCGGCTACCACACCGATCGTGAAAGGCCGTCAAATCGCATTCGGTGTTAGTGTTGCCATCGTTTATGCGGCGCTGCAACTTTTTCACATCGTCTTTGGACTCTTCCTGGCTCTGATTGCGGTGTGTGCCGTTCGCGGATTATGCATCGCCATTGCAAGCGCGATGAGCAAAGCCAAGACAAAGAGCCAACCGATCACCCGCGTTTCCATCCCTACGGCAAGGCCTGCTTTTCCCGTTGTCGAGAAAATCGCAGTGCTCGAGGAAGTCAGAGCTTAGTACATGCCATTGCTTATAGCCCCTGGAAAAATCATGCAAAAAACCCTAACTCAAACGTCCTACCGACCACGAATCACGTTTCAAGATACAAATGTCGTTGGAAACGTCTATTTCCTTACGTTTTTTCGCTGGCAAGCGGAATGCCGCGACCTGTGGCTCCGAGAAAACGATCCCGAACTTTGGCACTCCATTCGCCGAGGTGAATCGCCTTTGATCGCCACTCATTGGTCGACACGTTTCGATGACCCTATTGGAGCGACGATTGGCGATGACGTGAGTGTGTCGATGGAATTCGATGAGAATGAGCACCAATACGCAGCTTCCGCCACAATCGAGAGAATCACCGAGAATGGGGCAGAGACGATCGGCAAGGGCAGCATGCGGTTTCAGACGTCATCGGCTTATAGTCATGCTCACAACGAGTCGCCGAGTGGACCCTTCTACGAGTTCACAATCATGTGTCCCCGAATATCCGTTCTGAATCCACTCGACCTCTTCGCTTGGCAAGGAAAGTGTCGCGAACTATTTCTGGAGGACCATGTCCCTGAGTCGCTCGGTCGAGTCGCAAATCGGCAGCTTGCCCTTCAAACAACATCTGCCTCCGTGGAGCTTCATCAGACTCCGCCCCTCTTGGACGAAGTGCGTATCGAGATGCGGCTTGACGAGATCAAGTGTGGGCAGCTCGGCGTGCGCTTTGACTATTTTGCGTTGTCCGAGAACGAGCAAGTAGCTTTCGCGACGGGCCATCAGCGTATGAGCAGCAAACGTTATGTTGGCTCGGGAATTGTTCCTTGCCCACTTCCAACGGACATGCTGCGTGCTCTGCAATCGTTTACAGACTCCAAGCGAATGTTAGACAAAATTGAAAACATCATTGAATTCGCCCTCGAGGACGATTTCAAGTAGGCGAGCTAAGGCCAACAAAAAACAATTTCGAGTCCGTTATGACTCGAGTTGAAGTCAGGATGACGTGGGATTGGAATGGACACCCAAACAGTTTAGTTTTTTCTCTCGGAAAAGGGACAATGTCATGTTATTGAGGCTGTCGAATTTAATCTGTGGTTTGATGATCACAATGGGGCTGGTATTGCAGCCGTCATCTGCAAGCGGAGGTTTCGTCAATATAATGGCCGGGTATGATCTACTGGTAACGGACAGTGCGTCGTTTGATTTCGATGGCATAGGGCCTCTTTTACCAATTCCGTTTGTTGGCGTGCCTTTGGGCACATTCAATTTTGGAGCGGGATCCGTAAACACTGGTGCCACCGACACTATTGTGCACCGCTCTGAACCGGTCACCAATCTCGCCGATGGTGCCTCCCAAACCATTGATATCCAGATGGCAGCCCTCTACCTCCAGACTCAAAATCAAATCAACTGGGGTGCGTTAGCGCCTGGCGGCAACGCAAACGAATATGTCAAGACTGTAAACGTCCAGGATCTTGGCAGCACTATGACAATTACCAATAGCGTAGCTAACGTGGTGGATCCACTCCTCGAGTATGGAACATTTGATTCGATCATAAAAATCAAATTCCAGCTCCAAGGAGTCACTTCGCTTGTGACGACAGGATTCATTGAAAAAACGTTTACCCAGACAGGTGCGGATTGGTCACATATTCCAGGGATTAGTGTCCCATTGTTGATCAACAGTGTGAATAGTAATCTGAATGGGTCGAACCACTTGAACGACTTCTTCTTGAGCGGTTTAGCAACTCACGATGCGGGCGATGGCACGCACGTAGTTGGTGTCCCGGAGCCAACTTCGATGTTTGCCATTGGACTTGCGTGTATGGCTGCCGGGGGCGGGTTTGCTCGCAGACGGCGCTTACAACAAGCAACGTAGCAGTTGTGCTGTTCTGAAATAAAGACGGAAATGAATGGCTAGGACAGCCCCATCGGACCGATGGGGTTCGACCGTGTCGGCCCACTTCCAACGGACTTGCTGATGGCTCTGCAATCGTTTACAGACTCCAAGCGTATGTTAGACAAAATTGAGAACATTATTGAATTCGCCCACAAGGAGGATTTGAGATAGGCCAGCTACGGCCAACAAAAAACAATTTCGAGTCCGTTATGACTCGAGTTGAAGTCAGGATGACGTGGGATTGGAATGGACACCCAAACAGTTTAGTTTTTTCTCTCGGAAAAGGGACAATGTTATGTTATTGAGGCTGTCGAATTTAATCTGTGGTTTGATGATCACAATGGGGCTGGTATTGCAGCCGTCATCTGCAAGCGGAGGCTTCGTCACGATATTGCCCGGGTATGATTTACTGGTGACTGAGAGTGCGTGTTATAATTTTGGTGCACCGTTTGGTCTCGTCCCGTTTGTTGGCGTGCCGATAGGCACATATGACTTTGGATCCGGTTCTGCAATCATTGGTGCCACCGACACCATTGTGCGTCGCCTTGACTCGGTCACCCTCGCCGACGGCGAGTGCAAAACCATTAATATCGCGATGACAGCCCTCTCCCTAAGGAGTAGAGACCAAATCGACTGGAGTTCATTTGGTGGTATCGCAAACGAATATGTCAAGACGGTCGGCGTGGTCGATCAAGGCAGCACTATGACAATTTGCAATGATTTTGTCGGCCTTTGTGCAACCTTTGATTCTACCATAAAAATCTCATTTCAGCTTCAGGGTGTCACGTCGGGTGCGGTTGCAAGTTTTGGCACTAAAACGTTTAGCATGGTGGGAGCAGGGAGTTGGCACCAAATTCCAGGGACTCCTTCCCTTCCCAATTTGCCCGTTTTGATTAACGGTGTGAACAATAATCTGAATGGTTTAGACCACTCGAACGACTTTTTCACCGACTTGTCCCAGCACATATTACCCGACGGCGGTAAGCACAGTACCGTAGACGTCAATGGCGTCGTTTGCCCGGAGCCAACTTCGATGTTTTCCATTGGACTTGCGTGTATGGCTGTAGGGGGCGGGTTTGCTCGCAGGCGTCGCTTACAACAGGCAACGTAGCAGTTGTGCTGTTCTGAAATAAAGACGTAAATGAATGGCTAGGACAGCCCCATCGGCCCGATGGGGTTCGACCGTGTCGGGGCGAATGGTCCCGGGGTGCGCAGCACGACCCCGGGATCGGATGTTGAACCGCTTGCCAGTTTGCCGCACCGTCCAAAACGAAGATCGTTGCTGGCAACTTTTCGCATTTTTGACTTTTTTTGCTTTTCGCTATGCGCTCTTCTGTGCTTCCAGCGTCTTGTTCATCGGGAGAGTGCAAACATAGCCCGTTGTTGTGAATTGGTGCCCTTCGGTAGGTGCCAGGCACGAATGGTGCCAAGGCACGAATGGTGCTAGGCACGTGCGTGGCACCTACCTTGACTGGGCGACTTGCGGACGGTACAATCGTTGCAAAGGAGATTTGAAATGCCTCGTACACCCCGTGCTGAAGGCCCTTCGGTAGGTGCCAGGCACCTACCTTGACTGGGCGACTTGCGGACGGTACAATCGTTGCAAAGGAGATTTGAAATGCCTCGTACACCCCGTGCTGAACAGTTTGACCCGAATGAAGTTGGTATCGTCCACCTCATCCAGCGTTGCGTTCGAAGGACCTTTCTGGCTGGATTCGATGAAGCAACCGGAAAAGACTATTCCCATCGAAGGGAATGGATTCGCTCGCGTATGGAACGACTCGCGTCCGTCTTCGGTATCGACGTCCTTTCCTATGCGATTCTCTCAAATCACCTTCATATCGTCGCTCGGACTCGACCCGACATTACTCGTGAATGGTCAGACCAGGATGTCGCGCTGCGATGGCTCCGTATTTTTCCCGGACAGCGAATGGATGAACATTTGGCTGACCCCACCACAACCGCCATCGATACTTTGGCCGATAACGCCGAACGAATCAAAACGATTCGATTGCGTTTGTCCGATCCGTCCTGGTTTATGAAAGCTCTCTGCGAACCCATCGCTCGTCTCGCCAATTTCCAAGACAACGTAACTGGCCACTTTTGGGAAGGTCGCTTCAAAGCACAAGCCATTACCGACGAAGCCGGTCTTTTGGC
>JAIPFP010000204.1 GCA_021736575.1 Pirellula sp.
ACCTGCATCGATGAATCGCAGCGTGTAGTAACGCAGTCCAAGAGCCGCAAAAGCACAGAACTGCTGTTCGCACTTTTTTTGGTTGGCGGCTTCGTCTGCAAAGCCGCTGAGTATGACCGGTTTCAAAGGGTTGCTTTTTAGGATGTTCGACATGCTATTTGGTCTTTTCGTGGCTGACAGTAATGACGGAAGTGATGCCGCCTCGCGCCCCCCAGTGGCTCTCGAGCGTTACGCTTCGAGGGTTCACGATGAGCACAAAATCGTCCAGTATGCGATTGGTGACGTTCTCGTAGAAAATGCCTTCATTGCGAAATTTCTGTAGGTAGAGTTTTAAGCTCTTTAGCTCGACACACTTTTGGTCCGGCACGTAACGAAAAATGAGCGTTCCGAAATCGGGCTGACCAGTCTTAGGACACATGGAGGTAAACTCAGGGCACTCGATTTCAATGTGGTAATCTCGGTCGGGGAACGAGTTGTCAAAGCACTCGAGTTGATCTTGGAACGGTGTGCCGGGCACAGCAATTTCTCCTTGGGACATTGGCAAACAGGATTCGCGAAAGATTCGATTTTGTGTATTCTGATCGTTTGTCGTTATCTTAATAGTGCACTTTGCCGATGGAACCGCAGATAGATTGGCCGTGGGTAGGGAAAATGAGGCCCGATTGATCCGTATCTCAGAAATTTTCCAAAGCGTTCAGGGAGAAGGTCGCTTTACAGGCACTCCCAGCGTGTTCATTCGCACCAGCGGCTGCAATCTCCGCTGTTGGTTTTGCGACACACGCTACGCATCTTGGGAGCCCGAGGGGGACTCATGGGAAGTCTCGACCATCGTGGCGGCGGCAACCAAATGGAATACCGAACACGTGGTGATTACTGGCGGCGAGCCCATGATTTTTGATGAACTCGGCGACGTTTGCAAGGAACTACGCCAAATGAATCGCCACATCACCATCGAAACCGCTGGCACGATCCATCGCGAGCTTGCATGTGATCTTTGGTCGATAAGTCCTAAACTCAGCAATTCAACACCCATGGGATACGCGTCCGCCGATTGGGTCAAACAACATGACCAGCGCCGCAGTCGCCCTGAGATTGTTCGCAGTTTGATGTCGCAAGGGGAGTACCAACTCAAGTTTGTGGTGGGATCGATCTTGGATGCCGAAGAAGTCCTCGAGTATCTTCAGGAATTGGGGGACTGGGACCGGGACCGGGTCTTGATGATGCCGCGAGGAACGACGGCAGAGGAGTTGAGGCTACAATCCACCTGGCTCGTGGCTTGGTGCCGGGACCATGATTTGAGACTTTGCGACCGATCCCATATTTATTGGTTTGGGAATCGACGCGGAACTTAGTGGTTTGGCCAGGTTCAATTTTAGGGTAGATTCGACTCACCGTGCGGTTTGCGCCGTTGCGCTACCAAGCGAGCTTCCCCAATGTTGACGAATTTTGGCCTTGAGAAAGACTACGCTGCGTTGAAGCTGTTCGATGCCATCGACCCCGTCCTCGATACTGATCCAGTTGTCGAAACCGACCCGCCGCAATTCGGTGAAAATGGCGTCGTAATCATTCAATCCTTGGCCGATTTCGCCATGGCGCAATCGCTTGGCGTAGCCTGCCGCACCACCTTCTTCTCGGCGAAGATCTTCCAAGGTCCCCTCGATCAAATAGCGATCGCTAGCATGCATCGTCACGACCCGGTGCGAAACACGCTTTAGCAATTCGATCGGGTCGTCGCCAGCGATATAAGCGTTGCTTGGGTCGTAATTGACACCAAAAGCGGGGTGATCGATCGCATTTACCAGATCGCAGAATACGTCCATCTTTTGGGCGAACTCAGGATATTCCCAGAAGTCATCTTTGTAGTGATTTTCGAGGATCAGTGTGATGCCGCGTTTTTCGGCATAGGGTAGGCACTCGCGAATGCAGTCCGCCGCCAACTGGATACCTTGTGCTGTTGACAATTCCGGACGTCGCTGGCCGCTTAATACTCGGCAATAACCACCCCCAAGAGCCTCAGTCATGTCGATCCATCGCTTTTGTTTGGCGATCTCGCAACTGCGAAACGAGGCGTCAGGATGGGTGAAATCGGGCGAACAGCACATCATTGGAATCTGCATTCCGAGGGATTCAACTTGTGTCCGGAAGGAAGGCCAACGCGATTCGTCCTCCATCTCCAGAAAACCTGCATAAAACTCCAACCCTTCGATCGAAAGGGTCGCTGCCAATTCGAACCATTCAGCTAGCTTCATGGAACCGTCTTTGCACAACGCGTGCATGTAGGCTTTTGGGAATGCAGACAGTTTGGGCATGATGGTTCACTCAAACGGCAAGGGAAGGGGACGGAGACGGCATACTAGACGCATTTATAGTTCACGCGGACTGTTTTGGGATGGCCTTAATCCGCGCCGGGTAGACTATTGCGAACCAAGTGAATCAATGCGGACAGAGCAAAAATCTCGAAAAAACACAAAAAAAACATTTTGCGGTTGACGACTTCGGTCGACATTCCTATCTTCTTGCGTCCCGCGTTCTGCGTAGGGCTTGAAATTGAAGTTTGTGCTTCACGGCACCCTTTTTGTTGACGATTTACCAGAGGTAGTGATTAGCTGTGTCCGGATCGCATGAAGTCATTAGAATTCGAATGGAAGCTTATGACCATGCCGTTTTGGATCAAAGTGCTTTGGAAATAGTGGAAACCGCCAAGCGGACTCACTCTGAAGTGCACGGCCCGATTCCGCTGCCTACCCGTATTGAGCGATACACGGTCCTGTCTGGTCCGAATATCGACAAAAAAGCTCGTCAGCAATTCGAGATTAGGACGCACAAGCGTTTAATCGATATCAAACAGGCCACTGCCAGGACGATCGAAGCTCTAAACAAACTGAGCTTGCCCGCAGGTGTTGACATTAAAATCAAGGCAACATCCCGGTAGGAATTAACGCTTAAACGGCATCCATCAGGTTTTCCCAATATGAAACGGAAGCCCTGAAGGTAACCATCGATCTCGCGTCAGTTGCGATTATTCGCCTTCTTTCGCAAAGTCAGCTCTCAAGTGGAGCGGGCTCGTCGATGTGTCCTTCACGGCAACGATTTACGGAATAAGACGAATGAGCAAAGGTATTCTCGGCCGCAAGGTCGGTATGACGCAAGTGTATGAGCAGGATGGACGCGCAGTGCCTGTCACCGTGATCCAAGCTGGTCCTTGCCATGTTCTTCAGGTTAAAACCGTAGATCGTGATGGGTATGAAGCAATCCAGTTGGGTTTTCTAGACAAACCTCGACGCCTTGCCAGTCGTGCGGAGCGCGGTCATGTTGCTGGTATCTCAAGCAAGCGTTCGACCAAGCTCAAAGCTGCAGGCGGTGCGATTGTGGCCAAGCCTGAATGCGAACCAAAGCGATTTGTCCGTGAGTTTCGAGGTGCTGCCACTGCTGAGGTAGGTTCGGAGGTCACAGTTGCTGTGCTCGAGGGGCTTGGTTCGGTTGACGTCACGGGAATCACCAAGGGTTGTGGTTTCTCGGGATGGATGAAGAAACACAATTACGCGGGGCAACGAGCTACTCACGGTGTGAAAAAGTGTCACCGCCATGCTGGTGGAACGAGTGCTGGTACTTATCCTGGACGAGTTCGCAAAGGCAAGAAGGGCGCGGGGCAGTACGGCAACGATCGTATCACCATGCGAAACTTGAAGGTTGTCCGGATCGACGGAGTGAACAATCTGTTGCTGGTGCGGGGTGCGATCCCGGGTCCAAATGGCGGTTATGTTATCATTCGCGAAACCAATAAACTCGGCTAAAACTTTCGAATCATTGTTACCTTTAGCACCGAAACCGTGTGCAAAGAAAAACAACAGGCTTAATAGAGATGACTACACTTCCAATTTACGATATGACGGGCACCCAAGTGGGCGATTATGAAATCGACCCGCAGATGCTTGCCCCTAAGGTCAGCAAGCAGTTGCTGCACGATGTCGTGGTGATGTATTTGGCGAATCAGCGTCAAGGCAGTAACAAGACCAAGAGTCGTGGCGAAGTTTCCGGATCGACCAAGAAGATCTACAAGCAAAAGGGAACTGGTAATGCACGAATGGGTGCAAAGCGTAACCCGGTTCGCCGTGGTGGCGGTCACGCAAACTCGCGGCAACCGCGATCGTATTACTACCGATTGCCCCGCAAGGCGGTTCAGGCTGCAACTCGCATGGCGATCGCAGCGAAAATCTCGTCCGGGTCCGTGATCGTAGTGGACAAGTTTGTGATGGACGCTCCCAAGACGAAGACTTTGGCGTTGGCGTTCAAGGCGATTGGGCTCGAAGGCTTAACAAAGACATTCGCGACCAATGGTCTGGATAAAAACCTTTATTTGAGCGGACGAAACATCGAAGGGTTGACCATTAGCCCTGTGAGTGACCTGAATGCGTTGATCATTCTTCGCCCACGGAAGCTTGTGATGACCAAAGACGCGTTGGATTGGTTGAAGTCGAGAGCAAGTGCATAAATCCGCGGTTCGCCCGAAGCGGACTGATCATTGAAATACAACACAAGTAGCAACCATGGCAAAGCAGAAACCGAAAAGCAAAATCGTGCTGACACCACACCAAGTGGTGTTGCGTACGCTTGTAACGGAAAAGGGTGTCCATAAAGCGACGCGTCACAACCGTTATGCATTCGAAGTCAATCCTTTGGCGGATAAAACCGTCATCAAGGCAGCGATCGAAGAATTGTTTAATGTGAAGGTTGTTGCGGTTGCGACACAAAATCGCCAAGGCAAAGCTCGCCGTTACAAGGCGAAGCTTGGTGTGACGAAGGCTTGGAAGAAGGCGATCGTCAAGCTCAGTGATGAACACAAGATCGACTTCTTCTAGGAACCACCTTCTTAAAGGAAAAAACGTAGGACACGATCATGGGTATTCGAGTATACAAACCAACATCAGCAGGGCGAAGAAATTCGTCTGTCAGCGATTTTGCTGAGCTGACACCAGGCGCAACGCCGGAGAAGTCCCTTCTCAAGCGGTTGAAGCGGCATGGTGGTCGAAACAATCAAGGCTTCATCACGTCGCGGCATCGCGGTGGTGGACACAAGCAAATGTACAGAATCATCGACTTCAAGCGAATGAAGGACGGTGTTGCTGCGAAAGTGGACTCGATCCAGTACGATCCAAACCGATCAGCTCGGATTGCCCTGCTTCACTACAAAGACGGCGAAAAGACCTACATTATGGCGCCAGACGGATTAAAAGCCGGCGCGATGTTGTTCAACGGTCCGGACGCAACGCCTACGTTGGGCAATTGCTTGCCGATGAAGAACATTCCGCCAGGAACAGAAGTATGTTGTGTCGAGATGACGCCGGGCAGGGGGGCTGCTTTATGCAGATCCGCCGGAACGTCGGCAGTCTTGATGGCTCGCGAAGGTGGTTGGGCACAGCTGCAATTGCCGAGCGGTGAAGTGCGACGAGTTCCGATCCAGTGCCGGGCGATGATTGGCAAGATGAGCAATCCGGATCACGATGCGATTCGAATCGGCAAAGCGGGTCGAAATCGTTGGAAGGGTTGGAGACCTCACGTTCGTGGAACAGCCATGAACCCGGTCGATCACCCGCACGGTGGTGGTGAAGGTCGAACGAAGGGTGGTCGCCATCCAGTTAGCCCGACGGGCGTGCTGGCAAAGGGTGGATTTACTCGTCGGCGACGCAAGCCAAGCAATGCAGCAATTATTCGTCGACGCAAGTCGGTTCGTTACGGTCAATTGAAACTCAGGTAGTTTGCAAGGGAAGAGTTCTGACGCATGGGACGTTCGACAAAAAAGGGTCCGTTTGTAGACCCAAAGTTGTTTGCCAAGCTGCTAAAAGCACGCGAGAAAAACGACAATCAACCGATCACAACTTGGGCTCGTCGATGTACGATTGTGCCTGAGTTCGTTGGGGCCACTTTTATGGTTCACAACGGAAAAGCGCATATAAGGGTATTCGTTACCGAAGACATGGTCGGGCACAAGCTCGGCGAGTTTTCACCGACGAGAACCTTCCGCGGCCACGGCGGTAAGGGTGGTAAGAAATAATCGTTTTACGTTCATAGGAATTAATCATGGCTTACCGGGCCGTTCATCGATACGCACGCATCAGCTCTAGAAAGGTCAGACCACTGGCCGATTTAGTTCGTGGGAAATTTGCGGACGAAGCTCTCGAAGTTCTCCGTTTCCAACCGCACCGTGGTGCACGCATGTTGGAAAAGGTGATCAAGAGTGCTGTCGGCAATGCTCAGGATACGGATCAAAACAGCGGTCGCTCCTTCAGCGCTGAGGAGCTCGTAGTCGTGGATGCACGGGTCGACGGCGGTCCGATCGTTAAACGATTCCAGCCGCGGTCGCGTGGTCAAGCGTTTACGATCCTCAAGCGGTCGAGTCACATTTCCGTCGAACTCAAGAGAATCGAAGAGCTGTAGGAAACGCTGCTATGGGACAAAAGGTTAATCCAATCGGTTTTCGTACCGGCATCGTCATGGGCTGGAAAAGCCGTTGGTATGCGAACAAGAAGGAATTTGCAGAGCTTTTGGTGGAAGACCAAAAGATTCGCAAGTTCATAAAGTTCCATCCAACGAAGTCGGCGTATCGCGAAGCTGGTATCGATCGAATTGAAATTGAGCGAACTCGCGATGAAGTTCGGCTGATGGTCTTCGTGGCAAAGCCAGGATTGATCATTGGAAAGAAGGGGACGGAGATCGAGGTATTGCAGGAAGAACTGCAAAACTTGATTGGACGGCGAGTGAACTTGAAGGTCGAGGAAGTTTATCGTCCTGAGATTCAAGCTCAATTGATTGCGGAAGACATTGCGAAGCAATTGGCGAAGCGGTCAAGTTTCAGACGCACGATGAAACGATCCATTGAAACAGCCATGGATGCTGGAGCAAAAGGGATCAAGATTCAAATGTCAGGTCGGTTGGGTGGTGCGGAAATGGCACGTTGCGAAAAAGGCAATGCTGGTTCGCTACCGCTCAGTACGATTCAAGCAAAAATTAGCTATGGACTTGCTGAGGCCGCTACTCCACAGGGGAATATCGGTGTGCAAGTCTGGGTAAACCAAGGTTCTTACGCGGGAGACGGTAACGATGGCGCTGATGCCCAAACGGGTCAAGCACCGAAAAAGCCAAAGAGGACGTATAAAAGGTAACGCGACCCGCGGTAACAAGGTTGTTTTTGGTGACTTCGGACTTCAATCGCTTCAGGGTGGTTGGATACGAGCCCAGACAATCGAAGCGGGACGGATCGCAGCCAATCAATACGTTCGTGGTGAAGGTCGACTTTACATCCGAATATTTCCAGATAAACCAGTCTCGTCCAAGCCTTTGGAAACCCGGATGGGTAAAGGCAAGGGGGAACCGGAGTACTGGGTTGCAGTTGTGAGACCAGGCACTGTTCTTTATGAACTAGCAGGTGTTTCGGAGCAGCAGGCCAAAGTGTGCTTCGCTAGACTGGCAGCCAAGATGCCGATTCCAGTACGTCTGGTTCGTCGTCGGCCAGCTTAATTTGACAATCAACCAAGTGATCGAATCGAAAATGAAAGCCTCCGAACTACGCGAAATGAGCGATGAACAACTGGAATTAACCGCCTTGGAAGCGGCCGAGACCATGTTTAGACTTCGCCTCCAATCGCAAACGGACCGGGTCGATGTGCCAAGTCAGAAGAAGCTCAATCGACGACTGATCGCTCGCGTTCGTACTTTGCAAACGCAACGAGCGAAAATCGCTTAGCACTTCGTTCCGTTCCCTTTCCTAACCAGTCACAGTCCGATACCAAAGTTTTATTATGCCACGTCGAATCCTGATCGGTGTTGTTACCAGCGACAAAGCTGCCAAGACACGGCGAGTTGAAATCGAGCGGTTGGTTCGCCATCCACGTTATTCGAAGGTCATTCGCAAGAAAACGGTTTGCCACGTGCATGATGAAGCCAATGAGTCCAGCGTGGGTGACAAAGTTGAGATTGAGGAGTCGCGTCCATTGTCCAAGCTAAAGCGGTGGCGATTGATTCGCGTGGTGGAAAAGAATCGAGAGATCGATGTGGCGAGTTTGAGGGCTGACCAACAAGCGGCAGCAGCAGCAACTTAAACACGCGGTATCGTCACCAAGTCTAGAGTTTACCCAGCGACAGACATGGTTTTTGCAGTATTACACAAAACGTTTTTGAAACATAGTCCATCATGATTCAGCAAGAAAGCCGACTACAAGTAGCCGACAACACAGGTGCACGCGAGGTGATGTGCATCAAGGTGTTGGGCGGAACACGTCGACGCTATGCAGGGCTTGGCGATGTGATCATCTGCTCGGTCAAGAGCGTGATTCCAGGCAGTGAAGTTAAGAAGAAGGCTGTTGTACGAGGCGTCATTGTCCGCGTGTCGCAGTCCACCAGACGTGCCGATGGTAGTTACGTTCGATTCGATTCGAACGCTGTTGTCCTAGTAGACAAGGATGACAATCCACGCGGCACTCGCATTTTCGGAGCGGTTGCTCGTGAATTGCGTGAAAAGAGTTTTACCAAAATTGTTTCGTTGGCCAGTGAGGTGGTGTAAATGTTGATCAAAGTTGACGACACCGTAGAAGTGATGTCAGGTCGTGATAAGGGTCAACGAGGCAAGGTCCTCAAGGTTGATCGTCCCGCTGGAAAAGTTGTGGTCGAAGGATTGAATCGCGTTTATAAGCACGTGAAGCGGTCGCAACGTAATCCGCAAGGGGGACGACTCTCTTTAGAAGCGTTTATGGACGTTTCCAAAGTGATGTTGGTTTGCCCGACGACTGGGAAGCCGACCCGAATGGGTGTACGCTTCCTGGCGGATGGTACGAAAGAGCGATACAGTAAAAAGAGTGGGGAGACGATCAGTGTTGTCGCACCAGCTCGGGCCTTGCATGCCAAGAAAAGTTAATTGAAGTCAGCAATGCTGATAAAATCCACAAATTATAAATAAAGCACTCGGAAATGGTCGCTAGACTCCACCAACATTACATTGAAACGATCAGCCCAGCTCTCAAGGAAGAGCTTGGGATTAAGAACGTTTCCGCAATTCCAAGGCTCGAAAAGATTTCCATTAACATGGGAGTTGGCGAAGCCATGCAAGACAAGAAGTATCTGGAGCTTGCGGCGGAGGCAATGGCCGATATCGCAGGACAAAAACCAGTTTTGACGCTTGCTCGGAATTCCATCGCCGGATTCAAACTTCGGGAAGGCGTGGCGATCGGTTGCAAGGTTACGTTGCGACGTGAGCGTATGTACGAATTTCTTGACCGGTTGGTTAGTATTGTGTTGCCGCGAGTGCGTGACTTTCGCGGAGTGAGCCGGACGGCATTTGACGGCAAAGGCAATTACTCGATGGGTTTGTCGGAGTGGTTAGTTTTTCCTGAATTGAATCCTGACAAGTTTGCCAGGCCTCAGGGAATGAACATTGCCATTGTGACGACGGCGGTAGAGGATGACCATGCACGAAGATTGCTTGAGATGTTTGGAATGCCATTCCGAGCTCCGAAAGTTAAGAAGACAGCCTAGCTGAACGCGACCTGCATCGAGATATCGATCGGTTGTATAAAAATATACGAGAGATGGGTTTTGGCCGATCGCTCAAAGAAGTCTTAGGCTGATGCCGAAGATCAAAAAACTGTTACTTATCCGTATTTCCCTGAAACAAACCGGAAACGACCTGTGGCAAGCAAAAGCAAAATTGCGAAAGCCAAACGCGAGCCTAAATTTTCAACTCGCCGAGAGAACCGCTGTCAATTATGTGGACGCCCGCGTGCGGTGTATCGCAAGTTTGGCATCTGTCGGATTTGTTTTCGACAGTTGGCAGACAAAGGGTTGATTCCTGGTGTTCGTAAGGCAAGTTGGTAAGGTTTCGGGGGTATCCACATTATGATTCATGACCCAATTTCAGATATGTTAACACGCATTCGCAACGCCGTTCGAATTGAACGACCGTTTGTCGATGTGCCACTTTCGCGGTTGCGAGTAGGCGTCGCGGACGTTTTGAAGCGAGAAGGCTACATATGGGATTTCGCCGAAATCGAAGCCGAGCCAGTGAAGATGCTCCGCATCGAATTGAAGTACGGTCCGAATGGTGAGAAGGTTATTCAAACCATTAACCGGGTTAGCAAGCCTGGTCGTCGAATATACGCAAAGTGCGCGGAGCTGAAGCCGGTTCTGAATGGATTGGGAATTTCAATTGTTAGCACATCGAAAGGTGTGGTTAGCGATCGGGAAGCCCGTCAGCAAAACCTGGGCGGAGAAGTTCTTTGCGAAGTTTGTTAGTAATTAAAGGCGGCGTTTAACGCCGCAGTTCCTGCAGGAAGAATGCAAGCGACAGCTTGTGCAACACATTCCAAGTTAGTGAGTAGTACGATCAAATGTCCCGTGTAGGTAGAAATCCAATTGCGATTGTGGATGGCGTCAAAGTTGCCATCGCGGATCGAACCGTTAGCGTCGAAGGCCCCAAGGGTAAGTTGGCGTTTACGCATCGTGACGAGGTGTCGGTTGCATTAGCTGAAGATGGAAAGACGCTCCAAGTCAGTCGAAAAAATGACGAACGGGAATCGCGGGCTTACCATGGTTTGACGCGTGCCTTGATCAACAACATGATCTTGGGTGTGAAGAACGGCTATGAAAAGAAGCTTGAGATCATCGGTGTTGGATATTTGGCCGCAATCAAGGGCAAGGTTCTGCAATTGCGTGTTGGCTACGCGAACGAATTGCATTTGACCATACCTGAGGGCTTGGATGTTGCTTGTCCAGATCAGACGCACGTCAACATCAAGGGGTGTGACAAGCAAGCGGTGGGTCAATTTGCTGCTTACATTCGTTCGCTCCGCAAGCCGGAACCTTACAAGGGCAAGGGCGTTCGATATTTGGGTGAAAAGGTCAAGCTCAAGCCAGGCAAGAGTGCAACCTAGTAGGATTGTCTTTCCGACCAGGAACAGACACAAAGAAACTTGTTTCAGAATTCGATTTTTCGGGGCGCGACTTGAGTTGCGTCGAGATGATAGAGGACAGTTGTGGATATACGAAAAGTTGTCGATGGTCAACGCGAACGACGTGCATTTCGAGTTCGGAAGCGAGTTCGTGGAACGACGGCACGACCGCGACTAAGCGTCTCGCGGACGCTTCAAAATTTTGGTTGTCAGGTGATCGATGACACGACAGGCAAGACTCTCGTTGCGGTGAATTCGCTGGAAAAAGGTCTGCAAGCTGAGATCGGTTACGGAGGAAACTGCGAAGCGGCCTCGAAGCTTGGGAAGATTTTGGCGGAACGAGCAATCAAGGCTGGGATTAAACAAGTCGCATTGGACCGCGGTTCATGCAAGTATCATGGTCGCGTTGCGGCGTTCGCCGATGCGGCTCGCGAAGCTGGTTTAGAATTCTAATTGGGAGCGGACGACAGAGTGGCAAATCAATTTGGTGGCGGTAATAGTGGCGGTGGCGGTAATAGTGGCGGCGGTGGCGGTGCTGGTCAGAGCGATCTAATTGATCGTGTTTTGAAAATCAAACGATGCGCTGCCGTTGTAAAGGGTGGTCGCCGATTTAGCTTTGCCGCCTTAGTGGTCGTCGGAGATGGAAAAGGTAGCGTCGGCTATGGATACGGTAAGGCGAACGAAGTGCCACCGAGCGTGTCCAAGGCTCAAAAGGGTGCGAATCGTGCGATGATCAAGATCCCGCTTTTGAACGG
>JAIPFP010000205.1 GCA_021736575.1 Pirellula sp.
GCACCAAGGTCAAGGCTTTTCAATGTCCTTCCGATACTTGGACCGATCCGGTGACCCCTTGGCCTACCTCGCTGGGTATTAGTGGCTTGGCCCCCGCTAGTTACATTGCCTGCCTCGGCGGAGGCGATCCAGCGAATGCCCCCGGTTACACAGCCATGTATGAAGAACAGACTTTTAACGGCATGTTCCATCGCAATGTCGGCATCCGTCACGCCGATATCAGCGATGGTCTCTCCAACACGATTGGACTAGGGGAGAGAGCAAGTATGTTTGCTCCGAACGGTTGGGCGGGCGTCATACCAACTGCGCAAACCGTATTTTCACCATCGATGGCGAAGAGCCGCAGCCAATCCGTGGGCCAAACAGCACGGCCTGCAATCACCATGGCCACTGTGCATGTCCGAACCGGTGGTCCGAACGCTGCCGGGGGTAGCCCTGGTGGATTTTGGAGCCCTCATGCAGGCGGCTGTCTTTTCATGTTGATGGACGGATCGACGCATACGATTGCCACGACGGTAGACTTGCCTGTTTTTCGCGGGATGGCTGGTAGGAATGATGGCGTTCCTGTAACTCTGCCTTAGACTAATGGTACGACTGCCGCTCGCCTTAGGCTCGCGCCCAGTCGCTGCTCAAGGCTTGGATTTATCGGACTCGACCCACAATTCTTTCGTATCGGGGTGGTAGCGGTAAACCATCCCTTCTCGCAGTTTTGGTAATTCGATCTTGTTGGCTACCACTATTTCACGCATGTACTCTTCATGAGTTTTCGGATCCCGCGAATTCAAAGCGTTGTACAAATTCGCTGCGTGCGGCAATTGGATGTCGAATACGACGCGTTCCTTTACGTTGAAGTAAGTCTTGGCTGGCCCAGCAATGAGTAGTCTCGGGTCGTCCCCACCGATGTCGTCCAGGCTATCTCCCCTAACGCCCACGCCGACTTTGGCGACTTGATCAGGCATTTGAGGTGCTACGGGCTCTGCGTGGGCTGTCGATGCTGCCTGTTCGTCCTTTAGGCGATCTGCTTGAGGCTTGCAACCCGTCTCCCAAGCAAGGGCGGCGGAAAACAACAACACGAATGGCAACGACTTTCTCATCACAACCTCCAAAAACCCATCGAACAAACATCTTCAAACCAATACTCTCTGCCATTCACATGATAGCCCACGTCGCGGGAGCATGCGAGTCAGCAGACATGAATCAGGATTTCCAAACGTTAGATCGCGTTCGGGAAAACCCTTGAAATCGCGATGGATACTTGGGAGTTGCTGATGCCAAGGGAATGGACAGGCTGGAAGCGCTGCCAGGCTCATCCCACTTATTGGCGGGGAAATCAAGAAATGCCATTTTGCAAAACGGGTTCCGATTTTAGAATCGGTCTTTATGCACACCCGTGAAAAACCTCAGCTCAGCGCCGCCGACCAATATCGAAGCAACATTGAATCCCTCGAGGCGAAAGTTCAAGATCGCATTGCAATCATGCAGCGCTTGGTGTGGGTTCGCCTGGGATTAGCACTGCCTGGAATCGGATTGATCGTTTTTGGCATGCTCGAAAAGTCAGCCGGCAGCTGGACTTGGCAACTAGGCATTGGGTTGGTCATCGGATTTCTCTTTGCCGCGACTTGGCATGAAACGAATTTGTGGCTCACCTCGCAACTTCGGCAGCGTCTCAGCGGGTATCGGCGGTTGCTAGCTCGATGCCAGCGCGAGTGGTCAAGTCTCAAGCCGCTTGCGACTGAGGAGTTCAGCACGGCGTATCACTCCGAACTCACCCGCGACCTAGATATTTTCGGCGATCGCAGTTTGTTTCGATGGTGTTCACTGGCAATGACTCAGACGGGTGCCAAGACGCTTTGCAATTGGCTCACGCAATGGACGGATCATCAAACGATCCATGAACGTCAAAATGCGGTTCGCGAATTGGCTGCCAATCGAACTTGGCGAATGTCGTTCTTCGATACGTCTTGCAACTATCAGAACCAGCAGTCCAATCCCGAAGGAATCGTGGAATGGTGTAACGCTCCTAGCCATTTTGCGAACCGAGCTTGGCTGCATTGGCTAACTTGGCTGAGTCCGATTGCGTTACTTTCCGGGCTCGCCATCATCCTTATTGCTATGTTCGCGGACAACCAAACGGGCCAAATAGCAGGTCTGGTTTGCATCCTGTCGGGCGTGGCGATCAATTTCTTGCTCACGATGGCCATCATTGGGCCTATCCATGACATCTTTGTCCAGATCGGGACAGCCAATCGTGAATTGCAGTCGCTGGTCAACATGATTCATGCCATCAAGGAGTTGGATTCCAAGGAGCAGTTGCTATCCACGGTTCGGGCCAAGTGCTTTGACAATGGCCATTCGGCCGAATCCGCATTGGCTCGGTTGCAGCGAATCATGGCGTTGGCGGGCATGCAACGTAGCCCGATCATGTTCATACCCTACCTTCTGTTGCAAGTTGGATTTCTGTGGGATGTCCGGATCCTCGAATTGCTCGAACGGTGGAAGAGCGAATTCGGAAGTAAAGCGTCTGGCTGGCTTGACGCAATTGGCATCATCGAGACCTTGTGCGCTGCCGCTGCGATTGCAGATGAAAATCCAGACTGGACGTACCCCACGTTGTTCGACAAGGAAAAGAGTTCCTCCCAAAAAAGGGCATTGTTAGCGGTAGAGGATGTGTCGCATCCCTTGCTCAACGAGGCTAGCCGCGTCCCAAACAGCGTTGAGATCCAGCGGGATAAACCACTGCTGTTGGTCACTGGAAGCAATATGGCTGGCAAATCAACGTTGTTGCGTTCGATTGGGGTTAATTCGATTCTGGCTAGGTTAGGCGCACCGGTTTGTTCCTCGAGCTGGTCCGGAGCATCCTTTGAACTCGCCTCAAGCATTCGAGTGCAAGACAGTTTGCAAGATGGCGTCTCGTTCTTCATGGCCGAATTGAATCGGCTACGATCCGTTGTCGATACCGCTCAGGCACAGAACCATATCGGCGGTCGACAGATGTTGGTGCTATTGGATGAGATTTTGCAAGGGACCAACTCCCGAGAACGGCAGATTGCGGTGGAGCATGTTCTCGACAAACTGGTGGAGTACGGATGCATTGTGCTAACAAGCACGCACGATTTGGAGATGGCAGGCAATGTTCGAATCCAGAACATTGCGCAAGTCGTTCATTTTCGAGAGCATTTCGAAGAAATCAACGGCAAACAGATCATGCGTTTTGACTATATCATGCACGCTGGGGTTACACCAACGACCAACGCGCTGAAGCTGTTGGAAATGGTTGGGCTGCGAACACCCACGGTTGAGAGCAAACCAAACTAATGGTCCAATCTCCTCAATTCCCGTTCGAGTTCCTACACGCTGACACCAAGACGCAAGCTCGACGCGGCCGATTGCATTTGCCGCACGGCGTTGTGGAGACGCCTGCCTTCATGCCCGTTGGAACGCAGGGCACGGTCAAAGGGTTGACCATCGATCAAGTTGCTGGGACGGGTGCGCAGATTTTGCTCGGCAACACGTATCACCTTGCGTTGCGACCGGGAAGTGAGTTGATCGCTGAATTGGGAGGCTTACATCGGTTCATGGGTTGGAATAAACCTATCCTAACCGATAGCGGTGGCTTTCAAATTTTTTCACTTGGAGAGATGAACAAGGTCACCGAGGACGGAGCGACCTTCAAGTCGCATCTGGATGGATCCAAGATTCACTTGAGGCCGGAGGACTCTATCCGAATTCAAGGACAACTTGGCAGCGACATCGCAATGGTCTTGGATCATGTCATCGCGTTGCCGGCTTCGGACGAAGCGGTGCTGGACGCAAGCAACCGAAGCGTCCGCTGGGCTCAACGCTGCAAGGATGCCGCAGTGCGACAGGATCAAGCACTATTCGCCATTGTGCAGGGTGGACTCAACCCCGATGTTCGTGTTCGGTGTGCCGAGCAGTTGATGGAAGTTGGCTTCGACGGATACGCTGTGGGTGGCTTAAGCGTTGGCGAACCACCACCCGAAATGTATCGCATCTTGGATATTGTCTGCCCTGTTCTACCGACAGACCAACCCAGGTATCTTATGGGAGTAGGCCGCCCAATCGACCTTGTAGAAGGCGTTGCAAGAGGGATTGATATGTTTGATTGCGTGATGCCAACTCGCAACGGCCGTAATGCGACTGCCTTTACTGCAAATGGGTTGTTGAAAATGCGAAACCAATCGCACGCGAGGGGCGACTCTCCCATCGAACCCGACTGTCATTGCTTGGCTTGCAAACATAGCAGAGCCTACATTCGACACTTGTTCCAAGCGGGTGAGATGTTGGGGCCAATCTTGCTCTCGATCCATAATTTGACATTTTACCAGCGACTTATGAGTGCAGCCCGAAGCGCGATCGAGGAAGATCACTTTGAGGAGTTTCTGAACGAACAACGAATACGGCTTGCTTGATTCGAGCGAATGCGGGTGGCCACCGTAGCACAGGCTGCTAGCCTGTCATAAAAAAACTACTGCAGGCTGGCAGCCTGCACTACGAATCGCCGAGCCGAGTCTGCCAGACCAAAGAAACGGTGCAAAATCTCAGCAGGAGCTGGCGAGTTTTAGGCAAGCGATCAGCGCGTTGGCGGCCTCCGCGCCTTTATTGCCAACGTTTCCACCGCTTCGTTGAATGGCTTGCTCCAACGTGTTGACAGTCAATAGTCCGAACGCAACTGGCTTGCAATGAGCAATGGATAATTGCATCAGCCCAGTACTCACGGCGCGATTTAGGTGCTGGTCGTGCGTCGTTTCGCCTTTGATGACCGCTCCCAGTACGATGACACCCCTGCATTCCTTTTTGCAAATCATGAGCTGAGCCCCAAAAACAAGTTCCCAAGCGCCCGGAACACGAACAAGCTGAATGTCTTCGTCCTGAATGCCGTTGTCGACCAATGACTTGATAGCAGCCTTGCACAACTTGCTTGTGATCGAATCGTTGTATTCGGAAACTACGATCGCGATTTGGGAGGCTTCGTTCGGATTGGGAGACGCGGAGACGGCAGGGGTCACTTCGTGAGGCATGGTGGATCGGATGGTCAAGAATGAGGTGGTTGAAAAGAGTTTGCTTAGTTGGGCCGAATTCCAAGCAAGAACTCAGCGTTGGACTTAGTCTTGGTCAGTTTCAAGACCAACGATTCCATCGCATCGGGTGAATTGGTGCCCGCCAGCGATTTGCGTAAGGTCGTGATTCTTTTGTATTCGCTGGGGTCCAAGAGAGATTCTTCTCGGCGTGTGCCTGATAGATTGATATCAATTGCGGGCCAAATTCGTCGATCGACCATGGATCGGTCCAACACGATTTCCAAATTGCCCGTACCCTTGAACTCCTCAAAAATCACATCGTCCATCTTGCTTCCCGTTCCAACCAGGGCCGTCGCAATAATGGTGAGCGACCCACCTTCTTCTAGTTTTCGAGCTGCACCAAAAAACGACTTTGGTTTTTGCATCGCATTGGCGTCGAGTCCCCCAGTAAGCAGTTTGCCGGACTGGACGCATTCTCCGTTCCAAGCTCGCGCGAGTCGAGTGATGGAATCGAGAAAGATAACGACGTCGACACCGTCTTCGACCAAGCGTTTGGCTTTTTCAAGAACCATTTGACTGACTTGAATATGTCGGGATGCAGGCTCATCGAACGTACTGCTAACGACCTCGCATTTCGGTCCGCGCACTTCCCGTTGCATGTCGGTGACTTCTTCGGGGCGTTCATCGATCAGCAACATGATCACGTAGGCGCTGGGGTAATTTTGAAGTACGGCCTTTGCCATTTTTTGCAACAGAATGGTCTTTCCAGCCCGAGGAGGCGAAACGATAAGTCCGCGCTGACCGAATCCAAGCGGTGCGATCAGGTCCACAACGCGCGTTTCGACAATCTCCGGCGTTGTTTCCAAAACGATGCGAACGGTTGGGTGAAGCGGTGTGAGCGTATCGAACGGCTTTCGCGAACGCACATCGTTCGGGTTCCGGTGATTGATGGCCTCGACTCGAAGCAATGCAAAGTAACGTTCATTTTCTTTCGGCGGTCGAATCTGGCCGGATATCGTCATGCCAGTTGTCAAGCCGAAGCGGCGGATTTGCGATGGCGAAATGTAGATGTCATCGGAACAAGAAACATAGTGGTGACTCGATGACCTGAGGAAACCGAAACCGTCCGCCAAGATCTCGAGTGTTCCTTCGCCGTAGAGAATTCCAGAGGATAGCATGCGAGCTTTCAGAACTTGAAAGATCAGTTCTTGCCTGTCAAGTCGATCCGCGTTCGCAATTCTTTCTAGGTTTGCAATGCCGATCAGCTCTTCGTTCTGCATTTGTTGCAAACTCGAAAAATCAAGCGTTGATTTCCGTTCTAGAGGTATCGGGTTGGCACCCAGGTTCCGCTGAACTTTGAACAATTCTTCGGACAGCGAAATCGCTTCGTCTTTCTGATGGTTTGGTTTTGATCGCGCGTCGCCCAATGGGTGTATTGCATCATCTTCATGGCCGGTCATAGTTCGTAGGACGCAGAAAAGCTTCGTCGAAATCATCGCGATTGAGCGGTGTCGAAACGGTCTCATTCAAGGACCGGTCCGTGCAAACCAATAGGGTTGACAAGACGAAAATGGGAGGGTAGATCGGAAGAGTTGTGACTAGGATGTGGGTTTCACAAACGAGCCGCAAGATGAAGTATAGCTTCTCCAATGCTTCTACCGCAACTGCTTAACAGTCCAATATTTGTGCGGGTTGAGTTTGGAATCTACTCAAGTTAAACTAACGCTTAGTCCAAATCTAATTTTAGGATTAGCCGATTGGCGATAGCAACGGTTCTTGCGACAACAACCGGGGCTAGCGCCCAACGGCTAATTTTTTGAACCCTAATTCTTTGCGTTGACAAACCAAGAGATCCGTTCGGCTGAAACCTGTTCACCAACGCTGACCCCCAAAATCGAATCTGGACAGAGCAATATGCTCGTCAAACCCGTTCGCCAACTCGCGCTTACCATCGCTTGGATCTGGATTTCCGCTAGCTTTTTCGCGAAAAACTCGGGCGGAGATTTTGTCATCTACAATTTGCCCGGCACCAAACTGAAGACGATATTCGAGGGCAAAACCAAAGTCATTGCGGCTGGGATGGTCGAGTACACGCATCCCGCCTTCGGTGCAATCGTCTTAAACATGGATGATGCCGTGGTAATCAAAGCACCTGGCCGTCTCGAGGATTTTAAGAAACTGCGTCTCAAGGCAGCGAAATCGAAGAGCAGCGAAGATTACATTGAAGCAGCACGCGAGGCGCTCCGACAAGGGCTGTTAAAGGACTTTTACGATTGTTGCAGCGATGCGTATAAGATCGAACCCGAAAACGAGACGCTTGTGCGTTTGATCGAAGCGAGAAAGCGCATCAAGAAACCTTTGGGGGACCCCACTGCCATCGAAAGCCAATTGCGTGAGGCTACGAAGCTTAACAAGATGAAGGTGGCCGTAAGCGACCACTACGTCCTGTTCCATGACACCGCCGACACGCGAGTGGGCCGCAGAAAACAAACTCGCGCCGAGACACGTCTGCAACTGTTAGAAACAGTCTATGAATGTTATTTTCTGAAATTCGCCATCAATGGCATCGTGCTGGAAACACCCACCGAGCACCTGAAAGTACTGCTCTTTGCTGAGGAAAGTACCTTTCTACGGTATTCGACGATTCTGGATCCGGAGCTCGCATTGGCCGCTGGGTTTTGGTCTCCGAAGGACAACATTAGCGTTTTCTATGATCAAGGGTCCACGAAATCGATGAAACTGATGAGCGAGCTCGCGGAAGATCTCAAGCGAAAGAAAGCGATGTCCCGTGGAACAGTTATTTCGCAAGATATGGCTCAACTTTCCAACGTATTTGATCTGCTGATCAAAGTGGCCAAAGAAGAAGCAGACATCGAAGTGGTGTCGCATGAAGCTACGCATCAGTTGGCCGGAAATACTGGACTTATGCCGCTTGGTAAGGTCGGATCGAGGTGGGCTCACGAAGGACTTGCAAGTTATTTCGAGACTCCGTCCGGGGCTGTTTGGGGCGGTATCGGCTCGGTAAATCAAACGCGGCTATCCGACTATCGAAAGATTGCAAGGGATCCATCGCGTTCGCCGCTTGAGCTCGTGGTTTCGGATGGTTTGTTCTATGCAGCCAGAACCCAAAATCAAGCCGTCGAAGCTTACGGGCAAGCGTGGGCGCTGACCTATTTCTTGATGGAGACTCGCTTTGCCAAGCTGATTGATTATTACAAAAAATGTTCGCACCTGGCGAATGATGCCTCGCCGCGAGCGAGGGTTGCTGCCTTCGTGGAAATTTTCGGTGAGATCCGATTGTTAGAACGCGAATTCAATGCGTTCATGAAGAAGCTCAAGACCGACGAAGAGCGAATTCAGGATGCAAGCCGATAGGACAGTCGCCTTTCGCTGTGCAATCTAGTTACCAGGGCAATCTAGTTACCAGGGCAATCTAGTTACCAGGGCAATCTAGTTACCAGGCTCTGCCTGGTAACTCAATGCAAACGAGGCTCCGCCTCGCCGAAATGTATCCTTAGTTTGTGAACTCGGGAGGCAGGAGCCTCCACACCAAGGCGTTCCCAGGCAGAGCGGCAGAGCCTGGGAACGAGTCGTCTCCTGTGCGACGTTCATTCCAATCAGTGGACGAGTGTCATTGGCAAGCCCTCCGGTGATGACTATGCATTTTTTCACAGCCTCTCCGAAAGAACGCTACTTTCGCGGAGCGAAAGGGGACTCTGGAGCTTAAACTAATTGATCTCAATTTGTCTCTTCGCTTGATTTTGTTTCACTACGATCGCAAAACAATAGTCCGATGGAACGCTACGCATTCTTGTCTTGTTTCTTGATTTTCTTGTTATCGCCGGTCGGTGCGTTCGTTCCCTTCGCATCTTGTCAGGAATTGCGCAACAAGGCGACTGGACTCTACGAGCTGCAATCGACTCGTTTGGACTTGATCTCGGACATCCCAATCGATGACGAGCTGCGAAGTTGGTCGGGGCTTCTTGAGCAGAGCTTAGTTCAATGGCAAGACTACTTTCACGTTGACGCGAATGCGACTAAGGGACTGAAAGCAACGGTATACGTGATCGTGGACGAGTCCAAGTTTCAACGCAATGGGTTGATGACTGGCTTACCAGCTTTTAAGGAGGGTTACCAATTTGGTGATCGACTCTATGTGCGAGAGCAACCATCGACGTACTACAGGCGGCACCTATTCTTGCATGAAGCAACGCATTGGGTCATGTGGCATTTGTACGGTGGCGGAGGTTCCGCTTGGTTTATGGAGGGAATGGCGGACATGCAAGCAACTCATATGCTATCGGACGGTAAATTACAACTTGGAGTCATTCCCTCGTCACCGGCGCAGGTATCGTATTGGGGCCGTTTGAGATTGATCGATGAAACGTTGAAACAAACTACCGCTCCGACGCTGTCGCAAATATTGGGTTATGAAACCGTGCAAGACCAAACAACTCGATACGCTTGGAGCTGGGCGGCTTGTGTTTTTTTTACAAACCATCCAAAGTTTGGTCCGATGCTCCGAGAGGTCTCCGCAGGGAAACTCGACTACTCGCTAGCACTTTCGCGGAAGTTCAAAGCAAGGCTGGGCGAGTCCTGGAACGAGGCGCAAACGGATTGGAATGGCTTCATCTCGGATTTGGATTTCGGCTACGATCTGAGTCGGTCGTTGGTGTTGAGTGGGGAACGGCCAACCACAAAGCTGGACGGTTCTCGGAAATTCGAGTTGGCAACCGATCATGGCTGGCAATCGTCAGGACTTCGGGTTGAAAAAGGGAGGCCACTTCAGTTCGACTGCGAGGGGCGATACCGAATTCGTCTCGGAGAAGGAGCCAATGGAGAGGATTGGATATCCGAGCCGCAGGGAGTTACCATCGAATACTACCGCGGTAATCCGCTCGGTTGCGTCTTGGCGAGCATCGTGCCAACAGAGGATTCGGAACGAACAAGACGTTGGGAAACCCATCGAATCGGACAATCCGGAACGCTGGTCCCCGCCCTGGAGGGAACTCTTTTCTTGAAAATCAACGAGCCTTCCAGTGGCTTGGTTGATAATAGCGGGACGATTTCAATCACAATTGCCCAAGAATAGTGGGTCATCAAAACGGAACTAATTTTCTCTGCCATGTTTCTAATCCCTAGACCGAGTGGCATCCTCGGCTAATAATGGAGGGGTTGGGTAAGCCATTACCGATTGGGCAGGTTGTCCGGGTCGGATAGTATAAAAGGGTGCCCAAAGAGCGATTTCCTAACTACGCTCAAACACGCCTCCACCTGGGATTGAAGTTGACGTAGGCTTCCCCAGAACCCACTCTCCGCTCATTTGGACCGACTCTCCGGTGCACATGTGACGGGAACCAGAATGCCCGATTAGCCTTGGTGCTATCGAAGCAATCTGTATGGCAATTGGTCAAATAACGTAACGTTTGGCAACTTTACTGAAAGAATCGAATGAAACTGGATCGACAATCTTGGACGCAATCCCTGGCGCTGATAACCGCCGTTGGATTGGGTTTCTCGCAATGGTCGGCGGTCTCGGCCCAAGAGCCGACGCCACCGGATTACCCTCCTTTTGAAAAAGTAAGCGAGGGTTTCGTAAAGACGGAATCGAAGAACCTAGATAAAAATGCGATCCCGTTGTGCGGCGTTTGGACGCGTGAAAAAGACGGCCAGATGCTATTGGAATTGCCAAAGGACTATGCAACCAAAAAGTACTTTATCGCTTTGACCGTGAGTAGCGGCGATAAATTTGCTGGTCTGCAAGAGGGCGAGTATTACGTTTACTGGAGGCTTTACAATAAGCGTTTGGCTCTGATTATGCCAAACGTTGCGATTCGTTCCAACGGGGAACCCGAGTCGAAATCATCCGTCAAGCGTCTCTTTACCGACACGGTCTTGCTGGATATGCCGATTGTGGCCATCGGCCCATCGCGTGGTCCTGTTATTGACGCGGATGCCCTCTTTGTAGGTAACGCCTCGAAATTTTTCGGCCCGAAGGTTCGAATTCAGGATCCGCAACTCTCGAAAATCGTAAAAGCAAAGTCCTTCGCCAAGAATACAGAAATCGCTTTCGAAGTGGTCTCGGGGGGCGGAAAACTGCAAACGCTTCACTACTCTTTTAGCGAAGTGCCTGACGAAAACGGCTATCGCCCTCGCAAAGCTGATCAACGCGTCGGCTACTTCGTTACGAACTTTAGCGATCTCGGTAGCTATGCCGAAGACAAGAAACTCGTTCGCTACGTTACGCGCTGGCGTCTGGAAAAGAGGGATCCTAGCCTCAAGCTAAGCCCTCCGGTTACGCCAATTCGCTTCTACATCGAACATACCACTCCCGTTCGCTATCGCCGCTTTGTAAAGCAGGGGCTTGAGTATTGGAACAAGGCCTTCGAGAGCATTGGTTTTTCGGACGCGATTCAAGTCTATTACCAAGACGCCAAGACCGGCGACTTTATGGATCTCGATCCAGAAGATGTTCAATACAATTTCGTCCGCTGGCTCAACAACGATATTGGGACAGCCATCGGGCCAAGCCGCGTTCATCCGCTCACTGGCGAAATATTAGATGCAGATATCGTTCTGACCGATGGCTGGATTCGTCACTTCAACTTTCAGTATCACG
>JAIPFP010000206.1 GCA_021736575.1 Pirellula sp.
AATGACTGAGCCACCGTGGCTGTGCCCTACTAAATGGTAACCACGTCCCTCTTTTTCCAGCTCCTTTAGCCTGCATAGCAACGCGGTCGCGGCCTTGATTCTTGCGCGTTCGCTATTTTCACCGGACCAATGAAAAACCTCATCAGGTTCCGTCAAATTTACGTCTGCGGGCATTCGTTGACGCAGATCTTCGTACGTATCGCTACCAACCTGCCACCAACTCGATCCTTGATCTTCTCGCCGTGCCGCATAAGTTCCATGCACTAGCAAAACGAGGTCAGGCATGATGGTTGTTGTCGGTTGCATGCAATTTGGACGATGATGGACCAGAAAACGTTGAGACCCCAGTCGTTGGACCATCGCGAATCAAGTCTCACATGTCAAGATGAGAAGACCATCTTTGTGCTACTTGGGCGGAACTACCGGTATACCTACTCGCGTCCCAAGAATGTCCTTCGGAGCCACGCATTCTTGCGTCGCTCCAGTTCCATGATGCGCCCAAAAAAGGATTGCGATTTGACTGGAGCTGGAGCTGGACTGTCGACAACTGGCTGTTGACCAGGAACTGCACGGGAGGACTTCACCAGTTTTACGTTTCCTTCGTCGATCGCTCTTTTCGATAAATCTTCTTCAGATGCTGCTGTTTGTAATTGCTTCGGATCTTGACTGTCACTTGCGACCGGCTTTGTGGTCTCACGCCGAGTTTGGGCTGCATTTGGAAAATAGTCATCGGCTTGTGTAACCGAGGCGACAAGAAGGGTTGCAACAGCAAAATAGATTTTTAGTCGCATTGATCATATCCCTCGCATGGCACGGAATCTTTTTTGATTAGCATCCCTTAAAATAGTCTTTTTTAGTTCGGCCACTACTCCTTCGAAATAAAGCAAATCACGTCGGATAATTCAAGAACTCAGTTCGATTGCCATTTTCTTAAAGAATCACGATTGTTGATTTGGGTTACGCAGGCAATTGAGAGTGAGTGGGGACTTTGAGGGCTACCTCCATCGCAGTCAAATCACGACCGAGACGGCGGCGGAACGTTTTGTGTTTCCTGCGCCATCCATCGCTTCAATAAACAGGGAGTAGTTTCCGGTGGGCAAATTCAATCGGGCCTCATTGTTGGCGATCGACGACGCGAGAATAGTTGGTGGTCCACCATTCGCAGAAGCGTACACTTTGTAACGCGATCCTGAAGTCGAATTTGACCAACGAACGCGTGTCGCACCTTCCACATCCAAAACGGAGAGAATTGCGAAGTCGTTAGGTTGGGTTGTCACACGCTTAAACCGCCGATCCATGGCTGTTGAATATTGATTGTTTGTCCGCGTGGTCACGGAGATCGTGTGTTCGCCATCCGGAATCGCTCCAAAGAGCTGCACAATCGCGGCGTCTGTAATGGCAAATGTACCATCCGCTTTCACAAAGCTAGATGCGTCTTTCTTGCCGGGTCCGTCTAGCGAAACAAACAACGCGCGAGATTCAGTCAAGATTTTGCCAGCGATCGAAGCGTCGCTCGTAAGGCCGTTCACGGCCCCTGATTGGGCGATCGTTAGCGAATCAAACGTTTGGACCGCATTGGATGAACCTATGTTTAGGGCGTTGATAATAAACAAAACATCCAGCGGCGAAATCGTGCCATCGCGATCGACGTCCTGGTTCAAAAAGTACTGGACGGGCAAACCGCTTGGCCGACTATTGATGTTGTTGATGACTATCAATACATCGAGGGGCGAAATGGTGGTGTCGCGATCGGTATCCAATGCAGAAAGCCAGTTTTCTAGGGCGGTTGTTGCGGGCGACACATCGATTACGATGTTACTCTTGGCAAGTACAACACTATTCAGCGTGGCAGTTACGACAAACGTATAGCTGCCTGCGGACGCATACTTGAGCTTGGTAAGTGTCGTGGTGAGCGGCCCTGATTCCGTACGGTCAACCACTCCATCTCCATCGAAATCGATTTGAAAATCGACGTTACCGGAAATTGGCGTATTGGGGAAAGTAAGTTTCGCAATTACCGAAAAGTCTTTTCCCTTGAGCACCGTTTGCGGACCTGTTAGTTCAAGATTGCCCGGCAATGCTGGACCGAGAAATAAATAACTCGTTGAAACAAAGCTTAAACCTTTTTCGAGCGAACCCGATTCTGTCACCTTTTCGCCATCGACCGTGACAATGTATTTTCCGTCAGTTAGCCAGTCCCCATTTGAGAAAGGGCCTGAAAAACCGAGATCAGCAACTGTCCGACCGTTGATGACCGATGTCGTTGTGGTTGTTGGTACAATCGCACCAGCAACATCTGTTTTTTGAAGCGTGATTGCGCCTGTGGCTAGAATTGCAATTGAGTCAAAATGGAGCCGAATGCTTTTTGAACTAGGTCCAAGCAACTGGCTATTCCTGTCTGTGATCGAAGCAACTTCCGTGCGGTTTTTCACATTTATTCCGCCAATCACTTCTGGGAACGTGCTACCGGGAAGGCTCGCGTCCTCGGCACGAATGGTAACTTCATAAGTGCTTTTCGATTCGAAATCGAAAACCATTCCTGACCTAACTCGCAATTGGTTTCCGACTACCTCGAATGTGGATGCGTCCGCACCAATCAGTGAGAACGTATTCGTTCCCATTGCATCGTCGATAACTTCAAAATTTGCGACAACGAAACCCGCGGACGGCTCAGTGGATTCGAACACACTTGATGTGATTGGATCGAGAAACACGGCTGTCGGTGGCTCATTGACATCCGTAACATTAACGGTCAACGGGACCAACACATCTGGCGATAGTCCGACCGTATTATCATCGACGTTGACATTGATACGATATGTGTTTTGTGTTTCAAAATCTAGCAACGTGTTTGCCTTGAGGAACAGCTCTCTATTCAAGATGAAAAATCGGTTTGCATCTGTTCCGGACAGGCTTAGCGCGTTGCTGCCCAAAGCGTCGTCAACAACTTGCAAACTAGCAATTCGGAGAGCAGTTGCCGTATTGGTCGATTCCGGAATGTTTTGGACCAGGTTGCTGAAAAGCAACCCAGTGGGAGGTTCGTTCACATCGGTGATTTGAAGTACAAATGGAACCGAGACGTCTGGGGTAAGACCTACCGAAGGATCGTCAACGTTGACTGTCACTGAAAAAGTTGGCTTCGTTTCAAAGTCAAGGCGGGTCGTGCTCTTGAACCTCAGTTGTCCACTTACGATAGAGAAAGAATCGCTGTCGGGACCGCTCAAGGTAAGAACGTTGGTACCTAGTTTATCATCTACGATCTGAATCGTTGCGACAGTCGTTGTAACAGAATTGCTAACGGATTCCGCGACGGAAACAACATTCGAAAAGCGAATATTCGTAGGCGCTTCATTGACATCGGTCAAATTCACAGTGACGGTTCGTTGGCTGGACAAAGCGGGGGTACCTTGGTCAGTCACGGTAATGGGAATGTCCCAAGTCGACTTGGTTTCAAAATCGAGGCTTGAACTGGCTCTTACGGTCAATGAACCATTGATCGGGTCGACCAAAAAAACGCTTGTCGGGCCACCACTACTTATCGAATACCGAATGACACCATTCGAGCCGGCGTCAGGGTCGGTAGCAACGACAGAACCAATCAATGCTCCATTCGGCGAATTCTCCGGAATACTAAAAGTGCCAGCAGCAATGACAGGGGGCTCGTTGACGTCCGTCAGAGACAAAGTGACATTCTTGGTGATCGATGCCGGAGGCGAAAAGCTATCTGACACCTTAACCTGAACAACCAACGGAAGCGTCGTCTCAAAGTCTAGATTGGTAGAACTTAGTACCGTGATACTTCCGGTGATGGAATCGATTGCAAATGGGCCAGCATTCCCAAGAAACTCATAGCTCACCGTTTGACGATTGTCTGGGTCGCTACCATCTATTTGACCGACGAACGTACCCACAGCGGAATTCTCGGGAACATCAAAGGCGGTTGTATTAAAGGTCGGAGGGAGATTGTCTCGGAATCCAAAGTCAGCGCTAAGGAGATGCTCTGTTTTGGTCACGGACAATGGGTAGTTTGTTGGGATACTGGCCAATGGAATGCCGACGGGCGCACCGCTAGTGCGAATGGAATAGTTCCCTCTCGGAAGTTCTTCGATCGCGAACCGACCCAGCGAATCCGTAATTCCTTCGAACTCTGGATAAGTATAGGAAAGCCGATCAAACGGGCCAAACGGACTTGAGCTGGCGAAGTTGTTGTTGGTGTAAATGATGGCGTATTTTATGTCCGCAGTGGCCCGCACGATATCCAGCGGTGTTCGTTGTGGACTTCGCATCGGACCCGTTTGTACGAATCCTAAAAGCTGATCGTTGCGATCATAGATTTCCATTCGACCATAGGAATCCTTGAGTGTTTCCGCACCGATCGCAAGAACCGAAACAGCGTTGGCTTCTTTATAAAACATGACCTTAAGCCGCCCGGACGCGTCAAACCAGGGAATCCCCTCACTAGAAAACACGTTATCGGTGTTTACTTTCTTGGTACGGACAACGAACCCGATGTTCTTATTGTTTGCGTCCGCAATAGTCAGCGTCGCATTCGGAAATCGATTTGTCAGTTCAGTTCCCTCTGCGTAGTCGTTCGCAATCACTGTTGTTAGGAAATTGTCTTGCACACCGTTTTGGTTTTGGTCGGCAAGAATTCGAACATTTGGCATTAGCGTATCAGCGCTGGTGATTTGCCCATCGAGATTAGAGTCCTTGGCTACCGTTCCTTGAACGCCTCCGTCAAAGTTATAAGTACCCAAATGGTCTATCGATCGACCGGAGTAAACGAGGGGTCGTGGGTCACCGAAAGTGCCAAAGGTAAACCGATAGTTGATTGCGGAGGAACTGTCGCCATCAATGGTGGTTCCTGAGACCCAATCGCTGGCCCCCCAACCCGTTGAAGCACCGATTCGCCCGACGTACCCTTCCCCATCCGTATCGATCAGAACCGTGCCTGCCGGAAAAAGATAGTTTGGCTCTTCCGAAAATGTAATCTTGCCGTAGGAGCGAGATAACGATGCAGTCGTATTCAGCAAGCCGACCGAATCGATGATCTTCCAATTCGCCGCAGCACCATCCAAAGTCCCATCGTCGTTGGCGTCAGCGTCGGAAGCAGGCACAGGTGCTGTCGGTGCTTCGATAAGCATAAAGGTGCCAGAGTTGAAAATAAATGCGAACCGATCGGAATTCGTTGATGCATCACTCCAACGGTTTCCAGGCAAACCTGCAAATCCAGGGCCCGTTGCAATGACAGACGTTGCCGCAGCATCGATCTGAGTTGGATTGCCCGCTTGTGCGATGACCAAGAATCCGTTGCTACCGAACTTCAATCCCGAAAGATTGATGGAGGAATGGACGTATCCCGTACCACCGGGAACAGCGCCCCAGCCTTCGACAACAACGAAGTAGGTCCCATCTTGGACAGTAGAATTGGGAGTACCACGAAATTCTACAAACTGATCCCTTTCATTGCTCCCAAACAATGGCTCAACATGGATCTCACTAATGACAGTCGCGAGAACTCTGCGTGATTCCAACGACTCAAACCTCAATCTGCGGTTCCTCGAATTCTCAAACTCGAATCGCCGCGACTTGTTTCTTTTTCCCTTTTTTGAGTTGCCAACAAATGGTGATCGTCGGTCCATCTTAAAATTACTCGAGTAAAATGAAATCAATCCGTGGGTAAACAACATTTTTAGACTGCCCGCCGCGCGGAATCCAGGGAGGAACAGTCCAATTATGCTAGTTATGGTTGTGGAATTTCGCAATGGAGCGCTGCAAATGCGATGATTGCGGCAGAGGATTACGGTTGGCCATTTAGTTCGGGCCAGCCCTTTGGCAAGGGTGCGACAATCGAGATGCGTTCGGCATTTTGCGGATTGTGAAATTCGATCTTTCCAGCATGCAATGCGATGGGCGACTCGCGCTCGCCAGGCTCGCTTTGCATCCATTTCCAATTGCTACCGTACAAAATGTCGCCAAGAATTGGCGAACCACGAGAGCCAAACTGCAATCGGATTTGGTGCATTCGACCCGTTTCCAGTTCAATCTCAACCAAACTAACGAGTTCCATGGTGTCTTCGCGACGCAGTTCATGTTGCGATAAAACACGGTAACTGAGAACAGCCTCTTTTGCCCCTTCCGTTTCGCGCGACACAATTTCAGCGCGAGCTTCATCAGGCACTTTCCGAAGATAGTCATGCCATTTCGATTCGCATTCGCTCAATTGCGGAACGAGTGCGTGATAAATCTTCATGACTTTTCTCGCCGCAAATTGGTCGCTAAGTCGACGCAGTGCCCGTTGGTTGCGAGCAACCACCATTGCACCGGATGTGACTCGATCCAACCGATGCGGCATTCCGATAAACGCTCTTGGAGCGCCGCGATCCCGATTCGAGAGCTGCTCGATCAGTGTGGTCTGGACGCTCTCGATGCCAGGAACGGCTTGAGTCAGCAATCCCGACGGCTTGTTAATGACGAGAAACCATGCATGCTCAAAGAGGATTTCGATCATGATTGATTGGCTGTGCTCGACCAGTTTCAACAAGTGCAAAAAAAAACGAGAAGCACCGGCCACGAATTCGAGTCATCATGACTACGAGCTCGTCGTGCTTCTCGTTACATTCATGTTCTAGTATTTGTGCGATTGCGGTCAAGTGGTAAACCGACGTAGCGCAATAAAAGTTATTCGATGCAAACACCAAAGCAACAACTCATGACGTCCGCCGAACCGCGAGAGTCAATTCATTTTGTAACTGGCAAGCTTGCCGAACCGGCACTTCGAGAGATCGTCGCAGCGTTGGCAAGCAAACAAGGCTTTGACTACAGCATCGATGTTCTTCCCATCACCGTAGCGGCCTTGATGACACCCACGTGGTTGCTTCGGCATATGCGCATTCCTGATAACGCTTCGCGAGTGATCTTGCCTGGCTATCTACAGACGGGGATCGAAGCGATTCGTTCGGCGGTAAAAACCCCAATTGAATGTGGCCCCAAGGACGTTCGCGACTTGCCCACGCTCTTTGGCCGCAAGCGATTCAAAGGGGATGACTACGGACAATTCTCGATCGAGATTCTTGCCGAGATCAATTATGCCCCGAGACTAACCATTGCGTCGCTCCTTCAACAAGCTAAGCAACTCGTGAGGGATGGCGCGGATCGAATTGACTTGGGCTGCGAGCCAGGAATTCGATGGACCAAGGTTGCAGATGCTGTTAAGGCCCTAAGGGGGGAAGGAATCGTGCTATCGATCGACACGTTCGATTCGTGGGAATCGCGCGAGGCAACCGCCGCAGGTGCATCGCTCGTGCTGTCGGTGAACAAAAACAATCGCGAGGAGTCTGTCGATTGGGGATGCGAAGTCGTTGTGGTTCCGGACGACACGATTGATTTTATTCCCGGTATGATTGAAACGGCGGAATACCTCACGAAGTTTGCGGTCCCATTTCGGCTCGACCCGATACTGGAGCCGATCGGCTGCGGCTTTGCGGCCTCGCTCGGACGCTATCTAACTACGCGCGCCATGTTTCCAGACGCTTCGATCTTGATGGGGATTGGTAACTTGACCGAACTGACCGATTGCGATTCGGCGGGCCTCAACACGATGCTGCTGGGTTTTTGCGAGGAGCTGCAAATTGGAAGTGTCTTGACAACGCAGGTGATTTCTTGGGCCAAAACAAGTGTAAGGGAATGCGATCTTGCTCGTCGGTTGGTTAACTATGCAGTGCGGCACAAAATCCCCCCGAAGCATTTTGAAGATCGGCTCGTGATGTTGCGTGACCCTTCGGCACCAGTTTTTTCGGCAGAAGCGATTTCGGCGTTGGCCAGCGGTATCAAAGATAACAACTACCGCATCTTGATCGACGAGAATGAAATTCACTTGGTCAGCGCAGGTGTGCACCTGCATGGAATTGACCCGTTCGTCATCATGGAGGAACTCATGCGTTTGCCACAATCAAGAAATATCGATGCGTCGCATGCATTTTACCTTGGATTCGAGTTAAACAAGGCACTCACTGCCTTAACTCTTGGAAAACGCTACGAACAAGACGAATCGCTGAATTGGGGCATGCATACCCGACCGGAAAAGCATCACCGTCTCGCTCGAAAACCAAATCAGAAAGTCAATCGTGATGAGGAGCCCAGATAGTGACCGCCAAGTGACCGCCAAGTGACTGCCAAGTGACTGCCAAGTGACTGCCAAGTGACCGCCAAGTGACTGCCAGGTGACTGCCAGATAGTGACGGAGCGTTTGTTTGCGACTATGCTATGCTTGATCTTAACAACTGTGTTTCAGTGAAAAACCGTTTAGTGGACAAGGGCTAGCAACGAATGCTTAAGTTTTCTAACTATTTTGGTAATCGATGGTTTGCAAGCTTGCTGGCCGTTGCATGCATGCTGACTAAGGCTCCGCTGATTCAGCCTAATTTGTACGCCGACGAGCCCCAAAGAGAGCTAGCAACCAAGCCGTCAAACGAAGCCGACCTCGTTTTCTTCGAAAAGAGCATTCGTCCTCTTCTCGCTACCCATTGCTACGAATGCCACAGCGCCAACGCGACCAAAATAAAGGCAAGTCTGATGTTGGACAGCCGGCAACGCATGTTAAAAGGTGGCGATTCCGGAACTGCGCTTGTTCCATCCAAGGCCGACGAAAGCCCCATCATTGAAGCGGTCAAGTACCTTTCCAATGAAATGCCACCCAAAGGCAAACTGCCTGATGCGGATATCGAGAACCTTATCAAATGGGTCAACATGGGAGCACCCTGGCCAGAAGAAGCCGAACCGCTCCCGTCTGAAAAGAAAAACACGTTTGACCTCAATGCTCGCAAGCAATCCCATTGGATGTGGCAACCTGTCCATTTGCCATCGCTGCCGAAGGTGTCGAATGGAAATTGGCCATTGCAACCTCTAGATCGATTTATCCTCTCGAAGCTTGAATCATCCGATCTTAAACCAGCACCACCCATCGATCGACGCGGCTTGATTCGGCGGCTATCGTTCGATTTGTTAGGGTTGCCGCCGTCCGCCGAAGACACGGATCGATTTGCGGAGGATGGTTCGAGCACCTCGACGGAGGAATTGGTGGATGCCTTGCTGAAATCTCCTCAGTTTGGTGAACGTTGGGGACGACATTGGCTAGATTTGGTTCGCTATGCCGAGTCGAGAGGACATGAGTTCGATGCAGACACCCCCAACGCCTATCAATATCGCGACTATGTCATTCGTGCACTCAATGCCGATGTGCCTTATGACCAATTTGTGCGCGAGCATATTGCTGGCGATTTGTTGCCCAATCCTCGTGTGAACCCTGATAGCAAAATCAACGAGTCGGTCTTGGGGACTGGCTTTTGGCACTTGGGGGAATGGGTCCACTCGCCAGTCGATATTCGCAAGGACGAGTCGGATCGCTTTGATAACATGGTCGATGTCGCGACCAAAGCGTTTCTCGGAGTGACTGTCACGTGTGCTCGATGCCACGACCATAAATTCGATGCGATATCCGCACGCGATTACTACTCCATGACGGGTTTTCTCCAAGGCTCGCAGTATCGACAAGTGCGATTCGAGACGATGGAACAGGAACGCCAAATCGCCGCAGAACTTAAAAAACTTGACGCGAACTATGCCTCTCAAGTCGAAAAAGCACTCGTGGAAAATTGGTCTCAGAATCGGCCGGAGACAATCGAAAAATTGCGAGCCAAAGTCACATCGGCGGGAGGCAAAGTTGAGCTTCCGTGGCCGCGCCTACTGATCCCAACGCTTGCTTCCAGCGACGACTCATCTGAGCTCGCTGTCGACTACACGTCCGACAAACCAAGTTTGCTGAACCAGGACGGTTTCATTTTTGGTGCGAACATTCCTCATCCGGCCCAAATCGTTTTGAGAGAAATCGATGCGACACCTACCGTTCAATTGGCTTTGGGCTCATCCGTCCGCAATGATGCGTTTTGGAACGGTCTGATTGCCAAAGGGGAAAAACCCATCAATATGAATTCGCGCATCGAAACCATGCCTCGCCCCGGTCGAACACTATTGACACCCACTTTCGAAGTCAAGCATGGAACCGTTTCATGTCTGGTGCGAGGAAACGGATTTGTAGTTGCTTGTGTCGATTCGCACCGGCTTGTAGCGGGTCCGTTGCACGGCGGAACGATTCAGGACATCAAGCGAGAAAACAATCAAGTCGGCTGGATTGCAATGAATCTAACGCGATACGTTGGTCATCGCATTCACTTGGAATTTACGCCTGCCGAAAATCAAACGCTCGAAGTATTCGGCGTGCGAGACGGCAAAAAGGCCGAATCGGTCGTTGTAACCAAAACCGAACCGGCTAGAGATCCCGACTCCATTGAAACGATCGAGGAAATCGCGAGCAAAATAGACAAAGCGATTGAAGCGTGGAAGGACAGAAACCTTGCTACCAAAGCGTCTGACGGCGATTGCTTGGCCACAACCAACTGGCTTCTCAGCAATAGCAAAATCCTTTTCGGTTGTGATCCAGATGGCAGATCCGAAATCGATCGAATTGCGATACGATGGGCAGACGCACGAAAGGAACTGCGAAGTCGACTTCCGAACGAATCCGCCATCGCGGTCGCAATGATCGATTCAACGGGCGAAGATGATCGAGTTCTTATTCGCGGTAACTCAGCAGCCCCTGGAGATGTTACTCCGCGCCGGTTTCTCGAAGCGATCGATGGCGGTTCGCCTCTAAAAATCGAGAACGGCAGCGGTCGATTGCAGTTGGCAGAACGGATGAACGATCCATCCAATCCGTTGACATCCAGGGTCATCGTCAATCGAGTGTGGCACCATCTGTTAGGGCGTGGGATAGTGCCAACGGTCGACGATTTCGGTGTCCTCGGCCAAATGCCATCCAACCCCGAACTGCTTGATCATCTTGCCGAATGGTTCAACCGGAACGGCAAATCGATCAAGGGACTTATTCGCTATATCGTGCTTTCTCAGACGTACCAAATGAGTAGTCAAGTGTCCGACCAATCGTTGGCGATCGACCCAAAGAACACGTTATGGCAACATGTTGCACCGAAGCGATTGTCGGGCGAAGCGATACGCGATAGTCTGCTTGCGATATCAGGCGAGTTGGATTCGAAAATGTATGGTCCATCTGTTCCTATCTTTCTTTCGCCCTTCATGGATGGTCGAGGCCGACCGTCTGCTAGCGGACCATTGGACGGGAGCAAACGACGTTCCATCTATATTGCTGTTCGTCGCAATTTTTTGTCTCCATTCATGTTAACGTTTGACACACCGAACCCATTCAGCACGATGGGCAAGCGAAATGTATCCAATGTACCCGCACAATCGCTCATCTTGATGAACGATCCGTTCGTGGGTGCGGAAGCGCACAATTGGGCAGTACGAACGCTCAAGAAAGAGCTCGGGTCCGACATGGATCGAATTCAATGGATGTACAAAACCGCCTTTGCAAGGCCTCCGACAAGCCGTGAATTGCAAACGGCAACCCAATTTATCCAAGAACAAAGTCGACAACGTGGTGCTGCCGCCGGAGACATAGGTGTT
>JAIPFP010000207.1 GCA_021736575.1 Pirellula sp.
CCCGCGTCGTTCACGACCGGAAATATCGGCTCATTCGACTTTTCCACGATCAATCGAGCCTCATCGACCGGTTGTTTCGCCTGAAGTGCAATGAACTGCTCATCGATGGCCGAATCGATGAATTGGGCTGTTTTGATTCGCATGGTCGTCGTCGCAGTGTCGAAGGGACTTTGTATAACCGTGACGTTGTGAGCTTTAGCAAGATGCACCAGCCCCGTCGACAATGCGTATCCACCCGTAACAACCAATGCGCGCACGCCATGCTCAATGGCTGGCAACTGAATCGTCGATCGGTCTCCGCTAACCACGATAAGCCGTTTCGCAGGGAATTTTTGCATGCGTTCCGTGAATCCCCCCGCGCTCATGGCGCCTACCATGACCAGCAATTCATCGTGCTGGGTAGGATCGATGGAATGCTGAAACTTGCCACCAATGACATCGCAAATCTTCTGAAGACTGGTTTTGACAGTCCGCGTCTTGAGAGGATCCCCATCGTCTTGAAAGATCAGATCCATCAAGTCCAGCAACGACAGAATTCCGATCACTTTTTTCGCATCGTCGATGATTGGGATAGCACGAATCTCTTGATCCTTCATTTGCTTGTAAACCTCGTAGAAAACGTCACCGTACTTGGCGGTGATGACTGCGAGTTGGCAAACATCATCAACTTCCGGGCGCACGTCCATGACGATTCGAGGAGCCGGGACTTTCGCTTTTCGAAGAACGTATTCGGTTCGCTTGTTGGGCGTGCCGCAACAAGCCGCTACGGCATCGGGCCGACTGGTTTGTTGCAAAAGGTCTGCATATGCGATAGCGGAACAGATGGCATCGGTGTCTGGGTTGCGATGCCCAAAAACAAGTACACTCATGAGGAATTTAAAGGTTGAGACGAGCGGTGAGTTTTCGACGGTGCGTATCGTAGCACAGCTTCACCCGCCCAGTAGCATTACCTCAGCATTACCTCTTGGTTGGGTGCTTTTTTCACATCTTGGCCCATTATTCCGAATATCCGGAACCAACGCTTGACAATGGTGTTCAAAGTGACGTAAAGTGTGTCTACTGGTCTGTTCTTTTTTTTCTATGAGGAATTTGGAATGAAACGTAGTCGAAAAGGGTTCACGTTAGTTGAACTCCTAGTGGTCATCGCCATTATTGGCATTTTGGTTGGGCTTTTGCTGCCGGCCGTCCAAGCCGCGCGCGAAGCTGCCCGTCGGATGAGTTGCAGCAACAACATGCACAATCTCGCCTTGGCCTTTCATAACTATGAAAGTGCGTTTAAGGTGGTACCGCGGACCGCTAGCGCTATCCAGACGCCTACTCAGACGGCAAATGCTTCCAATTGGCATGGTTACTCAGCACAAACCATGATCCTGCCTTACATCGAACAGAAGGCGATCTTCGATAACTTCACCTTTAGAGAAGATCATTACAATTTCACGATAGTCGCTCCAGCGACAATTCCTGCACTGGCCAATGCTCGCAGGAAACTGCCAGTATTCCTTTGTCCGTCTGATCTTCAATATCCAGCCGCTCCAAACCCACAGGCTGGAACCGGTTGGGAGCAATCCGATATGGGTTGGAACAACTACGGAGTTTGCGGAGGATCCAACAACGGTTACGGCTCTGCATTTGGCGATCAGAACGGTTTCTTCAAACACAACCGAGAAACCCCTTTCTCCGACATCATCGATGGACTGTCCAATACCATTATGATGGGTGAATTCAACAAGGGAGATAACACTTCCGCATTGTTCTCGGTTGTCAGCGGCGACTTCGCTAACGGAGTTGCATACCCAAGCGGTTGGACAAATCAATTTCCAACGCAAGCGATGTTAGAAGCTTACGGTGCGTCATGCGTGGCTGCAGGAGCATCTAGCCACAGAAGCAACGCCGGTTTCCGATGGGTCGCACCTGGTCAGTACAATACCGAATTTAATACCATCGCTCCTCCGAACTGGCGATTTCCTGCCTGTATGCCATGCGGTGGTTGTGGTCAAGGGGACTCTGGTGGGGTGTTTCCAGCTAGAAGTCGGCACGCTGGAGGCGCAATGCACGCAATGGGTGATGCATCCATTCAGTTCATATCGGGTAGTATCTCCATCCCTACCTATCAAGCACTCGGTAGTGCTAAGGGTGGTGACGTTGGCAGCGTCGAGCCTTGATCAAGTTCGATTAAGCTGACAGCAAATCGTTTCGTTTGCCCACTCATCTTGCAAGATGAGTGGGTTTTTTGTTCTTAAAATCCTAGGAGTGATTGAATGTTCATGAAGAAGTTTTGCGGTATCGTCGTTGTGACAATGAGTCTCGCTGTTACAGGATGCGGAAGCGGCCCCGTCGATGAGAAGATTACTGTGCAAACGTCCGCGATCGAGGCAAATGTCCGAAAAACTCTCGAGGGATTTGAAAAGTCTGGACAACTCGGGAGTGGATTAACCGGACTGGAGTCCGATATCAACGGTATCAAGCTTACAGACTCAGCCAAGGCTGAAGCTCTCACCAAGTTGTATCGCGAACTGCAAGGGCTGACCAAACCTGCCGATATCAAGGCGAAAGCCAAGGAAATGATCAGCAAGCTGTAATCCCAGCGCGTTTTCCCCCCCTCGCCCCGCTTCGGAGACTGCTGATTTAATCCGCATTAATCCCAACCCGACGCGTGAGCGAGGGATGGTCTGCCCCTCGCTCACGCTCTAACGCTTCGGGTTGTGATAGAGCCTTTGACTGCGGCAAATCCACTAAATCAGCAGTCTCGAGAACAGGGCGAGGGGAGCAAGCTCAAAAGATGTGGGTAAAGCTGACGCAAAAAGCTAGCTGGCATGCTTTCAAAAACTTCACCAATTGGAAGTAGGACTCAAAATGACAGATCGGAAACTGCAGACCGTTCTCTTTAGTTTCCTCTGTTTGCATTTCATGGGTTGCGGTAGTCAACCAAGCAAGATTGCGCTTGATACGGACATAAAACCGGCAATCCAAAGCGCAGCAACCCTGTCCACAAAAGTCATTGCAAACGTCGAAAAGTTCTGCGGCGACTGTCATCCGTTACCGCTCCCATCTACCTTTCCAAAAGCGAATTGGCCGGAAGAGGTTCGTCAGGGATTTGATTTTTACATTGAATCAAAGCGAACGGATCTCGTCGAGCCAATTCGGCAGGATGTGGTCCGCTACTATCAGGACGCCGCACCCGACAAAGTAGTGGTTCCGCGAGCGGATCAGATGAAGGTGGAACGATCGAGCGTACTGTTTCAAAAAGGTCCAGGGATCGGCCCAACAGAATCGGAGCCTGCAACGGCACACCTTGTTTGGAATTCATCGCAGAAATCTCTTTACTTCACCGATATGCGCGCCGGGACGCTTCGCGTGTGGACTCCGCCAGTTGAGGCCTTGTTCACAGCGAATGCACTTGGAAACGATAGGCTCATTTCCACAGGGCGAAACATATGCCGAGTTACTTTGTGCGATTGGAATCAAGACGGTATTCAAGACTACTTGTTGGGCGAGTTGGGAAGCTTCCCGGTTGGCGATCATGAATTGGGTCGCGTATCGTTGTTGTTAGGTAAACCCGACGGAAGCGTAGAGTCCATTGTTCTTGCCCAGAACTTGGGTCGTGTTGTTGAGGCAAAACCATTTGACTATGACGACGACGGAGACACGGATGTTTTGGTGGCGGACTTTGGATGGCGGAAAACAGGAGCTCTAAGACTGTTGCGAAACGTGGGTGGTACGACCCTCAACCCCAAGATGGAGGTTGAAACGCTCGACGCAAAGCATGGGGCGGTGGGGGTCGAGGTGGCGGACTTGGACGGTGATTCTAAATTGGATTTTGTGGTTGCCTACGGTCAAGAGTTCGAGTCCGTGGAAGTGTACACCAACCGGGGAGCCGGAAAATTTGAGCACAAGATCATCATGAGCCTTCCAGATCCATCTTATAATTCAAGCTCGATTCAAGTTGTTGATTTGGACCAAGATGGTCGTTTAGATATTGTGCATACATGCGGCGATACGATGGATGCGATGCTTCCAAAGCCGTATCACGGACTTCGATGGATCAGGAATGTGGGAAATGGTGTCTGGGAGAATCGTGAGTTGGGACTGCTCGTTGGGGCTCTGCAGTCGGCGGTTGCCGACTTCGATGGCGACGGCGACCTGGACATTGCAGCGGTCGGGTTATTCCCTAAAGCGCATCTAGACGGCCCTGGGGCCTATGATTCCATTTGTTGGTGGGAACAAAAGGAGCAGCTTGAGTTTGTTCGCCATTCGATAGAGCGCGACAATTGCATGCATACATCTTGCACAACGGCAGACGTGAATGCGGATGGACGCATCGACTTGATCGTCGGTGAATGGCTGACTGAGGAACGATCGGCATTTCGCGTTTTCTTGAACTTGCCAGCAGATGAGGGAACACCCTAGCACGAAGGCCAACTACCACTGGCATAAAGCCAGATGGCATGCATTGAAAGTGCCCCTGGGTTCACCCCAGGGGATCGTTACCTTCGCCCTAGCACGAAGGCCAACTACCACGGGCATAAAGCCAGGTGGCATGCATTGAAAATGCCCCTGGGTTCACCCCAGGGGATGATTACCTTCGCCCTAGCGTGAAGGTCAACTACCACTGGCATAAAGCCAGATGGCATACACCAAAAATGCCCCTGGGTTCAACCCAGGGGATCGTTACCTCCGCCCTAGCGTGAAGGTCAACTACCACTGGCGTAAAGCCAGATGGCATGCATCTAGGGTTCCACAATCCGATGGAACTGATTGACTTGAATATCAGCAACGTTCTGCTTGCTCCCGTCTGGCCATGTGATTTCGGTTTGTTGCAATTGTTCCTCTTTCGGGAACGCACAATGCACCCAAAACGGGTTTTGAGAGAGGTAGCTGCCCCGCCATAAATGATCCGCAAATAACGTTTCTTGTCGGTTTGAAACAGCACCTTGGCACCGATGCAATCGCGATTGGATTTCGTTCCGATCAGTTCCAAGCTACACCAATTCCCTTTTCCGGGCGACTGATTCTCCAAGAGTGCTGCAGGTTGATTCACGTTGGAAAACCCTAGATCCAGGTCTCCATCGCGGTCGTAATCCAACGCGACGACTCCGCGCCCTCTCCATTTTTTTGAAAAGTAGTTTGATGGATCCAACAGTTGCCGGGCAAGCCGACCCTTGCCACTGTTTGTCAAAAACAGGGGGAATTGTTCCACCGTGTTACCTGGGGGCAGACGTTGCACGTGTCCATTCGCGACTACGATATCCTCGTCTCCATCGCTATCAAAATCAGCAGCAACGGTGCCAAAGGCAACGAACAAGGTTCCTAACGCGGAAACGCCTGTTGACGAAGTAACGTGTCGAAAATTGGAATTCCCGTCGTTTTTGTAGAGCGCAAATGTCTCGTTCTCGTAGTTGCAAACCCAGATATCAGGTCGAAGATCACCATCAAAATCGAGAACCGAAATCCCCATGCTGCCATTGGATGTGCCGCGTTCATCGAGGGCTGTACCGGAGGCGACACCCATCTCTAGAAACATTCCGCTTCCTTGATTGACATAAAGAAAGTTATTGGTCGTGTCGTTGGCAACATAAACATCTAGCTTGGAATCGTCATTGATATCGGCGCAAACCACTCCGAGCCCCTTGCCCTCGGGAACAAGCCCAATCTGCGATGTAACCGACCGAAATGATCCGTCGCCATTGTTCATAAAAACGACATCCTGCAAGCCTGTGAATGCACCGGGTGGACAGACGTCTCGGGTGCCGCCGGACGACTTGCATTCCGGGTTATTCTCGAGGGACCAATCAACGTAGTGGGCGACGTACAAGTCCAGAAAGCCATCGTTATCGAAATCACCAAATCCAGCGCTGGTACTCCAACTCGAATCGTTCAGTCCAAACGCAGCCCCAAGCTCGATGAACGTTCCATCTCCTTGATTTACGAAAAGCTGCAGGCCTCCAAAGCCGGTAACCAGCAACTCAGGGAATCCGTCATTGTTGATATCGCCAACCGCGGCTCCATGAGAATAGAACATGGCAGCATCCGAACGGGACGATTTTGCAACATTGGAAAACCCACTGCCGATTTCATTTCGCCACAAAGCACCTGCGAGAGGTGTCAGAGTGTTCGCCTCACCAAACAGTCCTCCGCCAGGAAAAAACAAATCGGGCCATCCGTCGCGGTCGAAGTCCAAGACCGCCAAGCCGCCACCAATCGATTCGATAATTCCAAAACGATTTGATTCCTCGCCATTTCGATACGTGTGCTCGAGCTGAAGTGCTTTGGTGACGTCAGAGAATCGAACTCCCTGCTCGACTTTTTCAACGGCTTTGTTCGGAACGCCTGTCGCTGGACCATTGGCCGAGTTATTGCATCCAAGCGTGCACAGAAGCCAAATCAAAGAAAAGACAACAGCCGCGAGATCGCTATTAAGCCAGCGGCAAGATGAAAGATAATGGTTAAAACGGAGGGTAGGATGGGACCATTGTCCCGTCCGAACAATGGATCGGGACAATGGTCCCAATCTACTTTTGGTAGTTTCCAATCTTCCGCTCGCCTTGAAACTCACTAAATGTTTGAACACTTTTTTCTCATCGCCACCGTAGCGTAGCAAAAGCGGGCGGAGCCTGCATTTCAGAGGGTTCCAAGCCAAAGACTTGAAACCAGTGGATGGCGATCTGCGATGAGTTGCAATTTTTTGCACCTATTTTTTGACAAAGGACCGGTGGTATGCGGCAAGTTTAAGATCTTCGGGAGAGGGATCTTTTTTTCCTTGATAGTAGTCGGCAAGCGTCAAATGTGCCTCCGAGTTCTTGGGGTCATACGAAAAAACGCTTTGGAGCCAAAAGACCCCAGCTCTTTCGGATTCATGTTCGAGAACAATCTTTCCTATCGTGATTCGCGATTTCGTATCTTGCGGATTCCTACGAAGTGTTTCCATCAACCCAGTAACTTGGTCCAGGGCCGAACGGGCGGTTCGAGTTATTTCGAAATTCTCTTCGGCTTCTTTCTGCAACCCAAGTCCCCGCAATGCGACGGCGTAGGAGTATCGTCCCGTCGAATCGAGTGGATGCACCTTGAGGGCGGACTCCAGGTACTTCCTCGCCTCGGGAAAGTTGCCAAGCTCCGTCTCAATACTACCAAGTTCGGATGCAGCGACAAATCTCTCTGGAAACTCGTCAACCGCATTTTGGGATTGAATCAAGGATTCGAAACTTGATTTCAGGACTTCTATTAGCAGGCTCCGAGCGGTTTCTGTTTCCCCAAGTGCCTTGTAGCAACGCGCCATTCCCGTTTTGGCGGCCAATGCGGTATCACCCACGTTGCAAATTTGAAAGAGCTTGAGGGCTTCATCCGGGCGGCGTTGATCCAGGATCACTCGAGCTAGGTTGTAAGTCGCTTTGTGAAAACTAGGGTCCTTGGCAATCGCTTTTCGATATTGCGATTCCGCTTCCGTAGCCTGGTACATGTGCTCGTTGATTCGTCCAATTCGATAATGGGGAACAGGGTCCCAAGGAGCGTTTTGTTCCCACCATTTCAAAAGCTCTAACGCATGATCAAATCTCGATATCGTGGTCAGTCCATTGGTGTAAGCATCCACGACTTCACCAAAATCACCTTCTCTCGAATCAAGCCAGTCATTCATCTGTTCTTCCATATCAACGCTAAATCGACCAAGACTAGCGAAAGCAAGGGTCTGTTCCCGCTCCAGTTTTGACGGGTCGAATCCTTTGTTGTAGGCTGCTTTTAGGAGGCTTGCCATTTTGTCAAGATTGCCTCTTTGTCGTTCCGATTTCGCTTGCAGAAAATCCGTCTCGGCGTTGGATGAGCTCAATCGGCGAGCGGTTGCCAACCACCAATCGGCGGAATCAAGCTTCTTGGATGCAATTGCATTTTTCGCCATCGAGTTCGTAAACCCAACGATTCCGCCGCTCCATACAAATGCAATCAACAAGCAAACAAGCACTAAAAAAAGGGTAACAGGCCGCCCAAAATAAGCTTTTTTGCCATTTCCTTGTTCTAGCGATCTGTTGCTCGATTTAGTTCGGGCTACTTTTTGGTTCAAACGTGCCATTGTGGATGAAGAAGAGGGCTGCAAAACCGATATAAAAATTGCTTCTCTCTACGATACAGTAGTCGCTCAAAAGGCGAAACCATGAGCTCCCCCAATCCCCTAGGCTTCTTAGATACAGCCGACAAAAGGTGCAGGCACGCTCCGCCGTGCCGTTCTACCATAGTAGCAGGCACGCTCCGCCGTGCCGTTCGCCGTCGAGCGTTTGTCAAAATTCCAGGTGGACGGCACATGGAATGTGCCTACTACTTTGACTTTGGTCGTACCTACAGAAGATCTGCCGATACGCTAGAATGATCCCTCACGCTGAATTCTCAGTTTCACAAGGATCCCAATCATGAGTAGTGTCGCACAATCCCATTTGCTCCCCGAAGTTGAAGCATTTTTGAGCCGCAATCATTTCCCTAGCTTTGTTGGGGGCAAGGATTTCGCATCGCGTTCGGGAGATACCGTTTCCACTTTCGATCCTGGCTCCGGAGATAAGCTTGGAGACATTGATGACTTGAATGCGAAGGAAGTTGACCTCGCCGTCGACATCGCCGCCGCTGCGTTTCCCGCGTGGTCGCAACTGCCGCACGAAAAGCGCTCGGCAATCTTGCTTCGACTAGCCGATGCAGTAGAAGAACGTAAGGCGATCATTGCCCAAATTGAAGCCCTCGACGCTGGCAAGATTGAAGCGCAAGCACAAGGGGACGTTCAAAACTTCGTCGATACACTTCGCTACTTCGTCAAACTCTCGCAACAAGTTGAAACGCGAACGAAGCTCGATGTGGCTGGCCATGACGCTTGGAAGTATCGGCAACCGTGGGGTGTCTGTGCGTTTATCTTCCCCTGGAATTTTCCTTTTCTGTTGATCGGTTGGGGGATATCGCCTGCGCTTGTTGCCGGCAACACGGTCGTGATCAAGCCCGCCGAAGACACCTCGCTTTCGGCCCTCTATCTGGCTCACTTGGCAAAAGAGATTGGTGTTCCGGACGGCGTGATCAACGTTGTGACCGGTCGCGGCGCAACCACTGGAGCAGCCCTTTCGAGCAACGCCAAAATCAAACGCATGTCCTTCACCGGCTCTCCGGAAGTTGGACGCATGGTGGCGGAAGCCTGTGGCCGTAACCTTGTTCCAGTGAAACTAGAACTGGGTGGGAAAGGTGCTGCCGTGATATTCGATGATGTCGATGTTACCGACACTGCCGAAAAGCTTGTCAGTGCGATTACGTTTCATACTGGACAAGTTTGCTGCGATGCAACACGTTGGCTGATTCATAAGGATATCTACGATAAATTTGTCGGCGTTTGTGTTGATCGACTGAAGAACGTCCGAATAGGCCATCCGCTCGATCCAAAGAGCCAGATGGGGCCTGTCGTCAATGCCAAGCAATGCAAGCGAGTTCTGGGATATCTCGACAAGGGAAAAGCCGAGGGAGCAACATGCTTGCTGGAAGGTGGTGCGGCGACTGTCGATGGCTATACCGGGAATTATGTTAAACCTGCTCTGCTTGCCGGTTCACTCGACAATGTTGCCGCCCGTGAAGAGATCTTTGGTCCAGTCGCCTATTTGACTAAGTTTGCTAACGAACAAGAGGCGATTCAAATGGCGAACAACACCGATTATGGTTTGGCAAACAGTGTTTGGACGAGCGACCTGACCAGAGCAGCACGCGTGGCAGAAGCGATGACGGCGGGCAACAGTTGGATCAACGCTCACAACGTCTTTCCGCACGGTGTTCCCTATGCGGGCGTCAACAAGAGCGGCATGGGGGGTGGTGTTCTATCGATTGAGACGTTGATGGACTACTACCGATGCACTTCGGTGGTTCGACCGTTGGGAACGTAAATGAGCCAACCAAGATACCTGATCCATCCACGCGATGAGATCATGCACACGATGGACCGCATCTATCGATATCGCATGACGACGACGTCCGGTGGCAATCTTTCGATCCGAGATGAGGCAGGCGATATCTGGATTTCGCCTGCCCGCGTCGACAAGGGCAACCTCACGCGAGGCGATATCGTATGTGTGCGTTCCAATGGTGCGATCGAAGGGCTGCACCCACCGTCTTCGGAGTTTCCGTTTCACAAAGCGATCTATGAAGCTAGACCGGATATTCGAGCGGTGGTACATGCGCACCCAGTCGCGTTGGTAGCATTCAGTATTTGTCGTCAAACACCCAACACGCGTTTGTTTCATCAAGCGCACACGGTTTGCGGCAAAGTTGGCTTCGCGCCCTATGCTTGCCCCGGCAGTGAGCAATTGGGGCTGAACATTGCGGCGACGTTTCGAGAGGGATGCGACAGCGTTATTCTTGAGAACCATGGTGTCGTGGTTGGCGGTGATTCGTTGCCAAAAGCCTTCCAGCGATTTGAAGCGTTTGAGTTCGCGGGCAAGACGACGATCAAAGCTCGCCAACTCGGCAACGTTCTGTACCTGGATGATGCCAAGCTTGAGCGGGCTGCTGAGCGAAGCGTGGATTTCGAATCGTACGATCCACCGGCGGCAACCGGCAAGGAACGAGAGCTACGTCGCCAACTGCGAGACTTTGTGCGTCGTGGCTGCCGCCAACGATTGTTAATCAGCACCGAGGGAAGCTTTTCGGCAAGGGTCGATGCAAACTCATTCCTCATTACTCCCACGCAGCACGATCGCGAACTGCTGGATGTGGAGGATCTTGTTTTGGTTAGTGGGTTCCGTCGTGAAGCTGGAAAACTTGCAAGTCGGGCTGCTAAGGCGCACCAAGCGATATACGAGAAACACGCCGGCGTGCAGGCAATCGTATTTGCCCACCCAGTGAACGCAACCGCCTTTAGCGTGACAGATTCCGTTTTCGATGTTCGAACCATTCCTGAAAGTTATGTGTTTCTTCGGGACGTCAAACGAGTACCCTATGGAACGCAGTACCGCGATGGACAGATTGCGTCGTTTGTTTCGGAATCTTCGCCGGCGGCAGTTCTTGAGAACGACGGAGTGATTGTGACAGGCCGGAGTGTACTGGACGCGTTCGATCGGCTCGAAGTTCTCGAGTCGACCGCAGAAGCTGTCATCAATGCCCGAGCGATAGGCGACATCTCCACCATGTCCGATGCGGTGATCGACGAACTGCGAGCCGCGTTCAAACTCGCTTAGGATCGGGCGATCCACAAGCGGAATAGGCTTCCAGCTTGTCGAGATGAAACACAGCCCTCAAGGTAAAATCCGCTATCCAATGCTGTGGTCGTCGCCGAGTGTTTCGACGATTGCTTACAGATCTGCCATATTTACAGATCTGCCAACATTGCGGCAAGTTCTGCGTCCATGTCCGAGTCGCTCGAAGTCGCTTCGGCTGGCGCGTCCAAGGAAGACAGCAGATTGTCCAATTCATCATCTGCTGTACTGCTTGCGGCGGGTT
>JAIPFP010000208.1 GCA_021736575.1 Pirellula sp.
TCAGTGTTCGATCGGCAAGGAACTGGAGCCAGCTCCACTCCGAGCGATTGAGCAACTGAATCACAAGCAAATTGACGATAGGACCCGGCAATGCCAACAAGAACCCCATCCCGCCAACGATCATTGCGTTTTTCCACCGACCTCGGCACGCCCACACAAAAGGACAAGCCAAAATCAAAGCGGTGATCGTTGAAAAGGTGCTAAGTTGAATGCTCCATGCAAACTCACGGGCAAAAGTTCGCGCTTGAGCGACCGACTGGATCATTGTCCAAATCGACCAGGTTCGGGACACGACTTCGTCCTCCATGCGTACCTGCCAGCCTGCTTTGATGATCAAGTTGGCTACCGGTAAAAACACGATGAGGGCAACCACCAACCATGCGAGGAGGGTTCCCAACCAACGAGCGAATCCTCGCAATGCAAATGCTTGGAAATGCGATGGCTGTTGTACCTTGTCTTCTTCGCTTCCTAGTCTGTGCTCAAACTGCAAATACCCGAATACCGTTAGCCCACCGATTAGACAGGCAAACGAACAAGCCAGACCGATCGACCACCCACGCAACTCATTGAACTGGACTTGTTGATAGACCGATTCGGTGACAGTTGGCACCTGAAATAGATTGGTAACCACCATATCATTCCCTGTCATGGCGACCGTCCACAGCCCACTTGCCGCGATCCAAGGCCAAGCCTTTGGAACAACAACCCGTGTCGCTGCAACCCAAGGACCGAAATCAAGCAGCGCTTGTCGCGTATTGAAATCCATCGCACGGCTCAGCCCCAGCCAACACAGTAAAAAGCAAAAGGGAGCGGAGGCTGTCCCATGTATCCAAACGACAGACGCGATTGCCCTAACAGGCGAGATCGCGGCCGCGACTTGGCTCAAGCGAAACCAACCCTGGACGCCAAAGCCTGCGCTCCATGCGGTCGCTTGTACATACACGGGTACCAAGATCAAGCTGAGCATGCACAGGCTGAGAATGTGTCGCAACGGCACTCGGAAGCAAGTTGTCAGCAATGCCATGCTCAAACCGACTGTCACCGCCAAACCCGCCGCTCCAAAACAGACCAGTACCGAGTTAACGAGGCTACCAGTCAGAGATGCGTTCCAAAGCATGGCTGTCATTCACAGGACGGAGCTTAAGCTGCTTCGCAAATTTCAACAGAATTGATTTCGATGTCTTCGATTGGGACATCGGAGTGACCTCCAATTTTCTGGGTCGCAACTTTTTCGATGCTATCGACTACATTCATTCCGGATACAACACGGCCGAAAACACAGTACCCGAAACCGTCCTTGCATATTTTTTTGTCCAACCCAAAATTATCTTTGGTGTTGATAAAGAATTGTGCCGTAGCGCTATCGGCCGCATTCGTCCTGGCCATCGCAACGGTGTATTTGAGATTGCATAAGCCATTGGACGATTCGTTCGTGATCGGCTCTCGGTTCTTTTTTTGAACCATGCCGTGCGCAAAGCCTCCCCCCTGGATCATAAAACTCTTAATCACCCGGTGGAAAATGGTCCCTGCGTAATGACCCTCCTTGGCGTATTGCACAAAGTTGCTGACGGTTTTTGGGGCGGCTTCCGAATCCAATTCCAAAGTGATATCGCCAGCGCTTGTCTTCAGAATGACTTGCATTCCTTGTCCTCTTTCTCGGCTTCCAGTTAAACTATTGCAAAACCGTGAAAACCTACCCTGGCCAATTAGAAACATGGTAGCCGTCACATACCTTAAATTGGAATCGAAAACCCCAAGGCTTACCATGCTAATTTGCCGTAATGTCGTTCTCGGCTGGGCCGCTCCGTTTTGCATTGCCGCTTTGTTCCTTCTAGGACGCGAAATCAACGCGTTCGGTCAAGAAAAGGGAGCATTATCGCCATCGAAACCCACTCCCACGGAGAACATCAAGGCACTGCAAACCGTTGCCGAAAAGTCGAATTATCTTGGTACCGCCCGCGAACTGGAAGTGCTCGATTTCCTTCAAAAGCTTGATGATGCTAGCCCGTTTGCTTCTCAAATGAAGATTGGAGCGACCACCGAAGACCGCCCTATCCAAGCTCTCATTCTCGCCCGAGAAGAGAAACCGATCCTTCCGCTGGCACCTTCGGACGGTCGGCTAGTGATTGTACTGCTCGGCGGAATACACAGCGGCGAAAGCGACGGAAAAGAAGCCCTCCTGGCCCTTGCTCGCGATTTGCTTGCGGATTCCATGCCGAAAGTTCTTGATCAAGCGGTTCTGGTTTTCGTACCCAACTTCAACGCCGACGGCAACGAACGCGTCGGAACCTTGCATCGTCCTGGTCAGGAAGGTCCCGAACTAGGCATGGGAACCCGCGAGAACGCAATGGGTCTAGATCTCAATCGCGACTTTATCAAACTCGATACACCCGAGGTCCGTTCGTTGGTTCGAATGTTGGACTCATGGGATGTCGATGTTTTGATCGATACACACACAACCAACGGTTCGCTCCACCAATACGACCTAACCTACGACATCCCACACAATCCAGCCGCCAATCAGAATCTTGTCCAATGGATGCGAAGCGAGATGCTGCCAACCATAACCAAGGAATTGGGTGCCCAAGGATTTCCGACATTCTATTACGGCAATTTTAGCTCCGATCACAAACGTTGGGAGTCCTTTGGACATGAGCCTCGCTACTCGACCGAGTACATGGGGCTCCGTGGCAAAATCGGGATCCTCGTCGAGTCCTACTCTTACGCCAGTTATCAACGGCGCATCGATGCGTCGTATCTGTTCGTCGACGCATGCCTGAAGCAGCTTACGGATAACGCCAAGAAACTTGGCCCGATGCTTCAGCGAGACGGCAATAATCCCCCCAAGTCCGTCTCGATCCAAGCCAAGATCGTTGCAGACGAAGCACCGGCCATCGCGAAAGGCTTCGAATGGGCTAAGAGTGGGAACACCGTCAAGGGAAAAAGCGATGCGGTTGTGGAACAAGAGGATGACCACGAGCATGCCGTTCCAAAATCAGGAAAGCCAAGTGGCTTTCCATCGCCTAGAGACCGAAAACGCAAATCCGAAATGGTTCCAACCGATTTTGAAGTGAAATTGGTGAATGTCGGTTCATCCCTTTTGAACGCCGATGCGCCTGAGTACTACTTCATTCCGGCGGACAATGCTTGGGCGGCTGGCCGATTAAGGCTACACGGAATCGCCATGTCGTGGCTCGACTCCAAAACAGCGGCCGCCATGAACAAACTACCCGCATCGCAATACCGAATCGCGTCGCGAAAGGATCTGCCGGAGTTTCAAAATCATCGCTTGCGAAAATTAGAGGCCTCTACGGAACCAGTGGAGTGGCAACCCGAGGCGGGATGGCTCGTTTCCACTCGGCAGTCGCTGGGCGTATTGGCAACCTATTTGCTTGAACCAAACGCGGATGATTCGTTGTCTGTTTGGAATTTCTTCGATCCAAGCCTGCAACCAAATTCCGTTTACCCTGTCGTACGTATCGAAAAACAACCGGCAGAACAAACTGCAGTGCCACCCACCATGAAACCGCTTGGCATGTTTGAGTCCGTGAAAGAGGATATGGCCAAAGAGGAACTGACTCTGGCAAAGATGTACGATCCTCAGACGCTCGTCGCCTACACGGGACTTGCGGCAAGCATGCCAAAATGGTTGCCGGATCAAGAGTCTTACTTGATGCAACACGATGGACGATGGCACTCCGTGGATTGCAAGTCGGGTGCCATGCATCCGTTCGACCGACTGAGTCGACTTGTTGACGCATTGAGCAAATTGGATGCCTTTAAGGATGGGCAAGCAAATGCTTATCTCAGGCGAATCAATGTGTTCGACGCACGTTTCGAAAACGCCTTGATCGAGCACAACGGCGATATCTATTTGTTTCAAACCGGCAGCGATTCCGGGTCCGAACGAGCCAAGGACCCATCGCGCGACACGGTTCGTCAGATTACACATTCCTCAGAGCAAGCCAAGGAACTTGCGGAGATGAGTCCGACAGGCAAGCACGTTGCGTACGTTCATGACAACAATATCTGGGTCGCAGATTGCGAATCGACCGAGGTCCGCAAGTTGACCAGCGATGGAGGTGGCGAAATCCTCAATGGAAAGCTCGATTGGGTTTACCAAGAAGAAATCTACGGACGCGGAAAATTCAAAGGATACTGGTGGAGTCCAGACGGTGCTTCGATCGCCTATCTTCGCCTGGATGAGACTCCGGTTCCCCGATTCCAAATCGATAATTCGCTGTCCTTCGCACAGAAGATCGAGGAGACTCGCTACCCAAAGAGCGGCCAGCCAAACCCGTTCGTCACGCTGCATGTGGTCGACGTGGCAAGTGGCAAACAACAAGAGATTCCGCTGGATGCGTACCCTGCCGACGACCGTTTGATCGTTCGAGTTGGGTGGAATTCGTTGCCGGGCAAGCACGACGTGGTGTTTCAGATTCAGAATCGCATCCAATCCAAGCTGGATCTATGCGCATTCGATATTGGCTCCAAGAAACTGTCGAAACTTGTTCAGGAGAATTCACCTGCTTGGGTGAATGTCATTGATGAACCGAAATGGCTTCCTGACGGCAGTTTTCTGTGGTTAAGCGATTCGGCAGGAGGACGCCGGCATGTGTTTCGGATTGGAACCGATGGCAGTCGCACGACCGTAACGGAAGGAGCATGGGACGTGAAATCCATTGATTGGGTTTCGTCGGATGGCAAGCAAGCGTGGTTGCTTGGGCATCGCTCTGGACCGATCAATTTGGATTTACTACGAGTCGATTTGACGAACAACAAGCTCGAAACGATCGGCGAACCGAATGGCGTTCATAAAGTGAGCGTGCATCCCAAAGGCGATTACTACTTCGACTCGTGGAGCGATGCAAAGACGCCGAGCCAACTCTGGTTGCGGAATCAAGATGGGAAAAACGTTCGCTTTGTGGGCGGATATCGCAATGACCGATTTGACTTCGTCCAGGCGGGTGATGTGGAGTTATTTGAAATCAAGGCTCGAGATGGATTCGCAATGCAATCGATGCTCTATAAGCCCGTGGATTTTGCAACGCGTTCGAAGGGCGAGAAGATGCCGGTATTGATCTACGTTTATGGAGGGCCATCTGCATCGACGGTTGAGAACACATGGACTCATCGAAGCGATCTTTGGCATCGCTATCTGGCGGAACAAGGCATCTGCGTGATGTTGTGCGATAATCGTTCCGCGCTTGGGCGAGGGAACTCGGATACCTGGAAGATCTACAAAGACCTGGGGTCAACCGAGCTTAGGGACTTGGAAGATGCGGTGCAATGGCTCAGTCAACAGTCCTGGGTCGATTCGGAACGCATTGGACTTTGGGGGTGGAGCTATGGCGGATACTTTACCGCGTATTCCATGACCCACAGTAAACTCTTTCGAGCGGGCATCGCCGGCGCACCAGTCACGGACTGGAACAATTACGATTCCGTCTACACCGAGCGGTACATGGACACGCCCAAGTCGAATCCAGAGGGCTACAAGTCGAGCTCCGTCGTGACATCCGCCAAGGACTTGCACGGCCGTTTGATGTTGATCCATGGCGAAATTGACGACAATGTTCATATTGCAAACACGATGCAATTTGTCCATGCGCTGCAGAAAGCCAATAAGAAGTTCGATTTGATGGTATACCCAGACAATCGCCACGGAGTTGTCGACGCCGACCAAATCTATCATCAGTATCAAATGATGACGGACTTCTTCAAGCAACACCTTCTAGATCGCAAGTAAGGCAAGATAGGTTGTTTGTAGTAAACAGGAAAAGTTGAATTCGCTGGAATTTTTTGGATATCAAAAAATTGGTGTAATTGGCATTGACGGTTGAGCGAGTACTGGCGTATTTCCTCGTCCAACGACAAACCATTTTAAAGCTCTGTCGTCGGTCGAGAATTTGCGGGAATGTTCGACTGGCCTTCCTCCTGGGTTGGAGCAGCATATAGCCGGAAACTGGTGATTACTGGGTCAATTGCCAAGAATCGGTGCTTCACGATAGAGCTTAAGACTGAGCACCGAGGCGAGTCAAAACTCGCCTCGGTGCCAGGGAACAAAGACAAAGGCCGATGGAAAACCATCGGCCTTTATCTGTTAATGTGAGCGGCAGTACAAAATCTACCTGTTAATTGGGAACGAAGAACGAAGAACGAAGAACGAAGAACGAAGAACGAAGAACGAAGAACAAAGAACGTGTAATGTGCCCAGCACTTTCATGCTTTGCCCTCCCAGTTATCCCACCAAACGCGGAACTGTTCCCATTGTTGCTCCAGAAAGGCGCGTTGGGAAAGACTCAATTTGTCGGTGCTATTGAAATGATGCTCGTATTCTGGATTGCCTTCTAGCACCATCAAATGCTTGTAGTACAACACCAAGTCCGGCCCTTCGTCGTAAGTCGAAAGCACAGCTAGGGCATCGTTTAGTTCGGCGGCATAGCGTCGAGCTTGAGCGACCCCAGAGGCGGCTTGCAAGCAGAGTTCCACAAGTCGCAGCACTTGCCGAGGGAGGGCGTTGCCCACACCCGTGATCGCGCCCACGGCGCCACATCGAACGATACCGTGGAAGACTTGCGTATCGACACCCACCATCAGAGAGAGTGTTGGGTGACCGGTCGTAATGTGCTCCGCCGCGTAGGTTAATGATTCGGCACCACCAAACTCCTTGAAACCAACTAGGTTTTTGAATTCGGATTGTAGATTAAAAAACAAGTCGGCTTTTGTCTCAAAGCCGTAGTAGGGACTGTTGTAGATGACGGCTGGCAGTCCATCCGCAGCCCGAAGAACGCCTGCAAAGTGATGACGTTGAGCCGCACTGGAGGTTCCTCGCGATAGCACGCGGGGGATCACCATGAGTCCTGCCGCACCGACCTTGCGAGCATGAGCGGCATGATCGGCTGCAATCCGCGAATTCTGCGCACCTGTACCGACGATCACCGGTACTCCCGCTTGAGCGAGTCTCTGCACTCCTTCCTGTCGCTGCTCATCGCTCAGCAGCGGCCAGTCCCCCATGGAACCACAATAGATGACAGCCGCCATACCATCGCTAATCAACTGTTTCCCCTTGGCAACCAAGGCATCAAAATTCGGCTTTCCCGCTTGATCACAGGGGGTCATCAAGGCTGGCATACAGCCGCGGAAAACATTCATCAATGGATTCACTTTCGGTGGAGAGTGGGTGGGCAACGCCTGAGGAGGCAACGTGCGTGAATTTTAGCCTCGACGCCTGCCCTTGTCTTGTTGCGATTCATTACTGAGCCCGGAAAATGTGGCACTTAGGCGAGCGGCAGAATGAAATCTAGTGCTTCGTCCAACTTAGATTTTGGGGTTGGCGAAAAATTGTAGAACGATTGTCCTCAATCGTTTTGCAAGCAATTGAGGACAATTGCTCTACTCTTTAACCCCCATTTTTAATCTGGTCAAAGCACTAGCCGACTCTTATCGTCTTCGTTTCGAGCGATCGCTGATTGTGCGGCGCATCGGGTTCAAGCGACGTTTTTTCGGACTTGCGTTTTCATCGTCTCCAGTCACCGGGTCATCCACTGAGGATTCGCCATTGGATGAAGCGATCACCGCAACAGGTGCAATTCGCCTTGCGCCACCAGGACCCAGGTCCTGAGCCAACGGGTCCGGAACTAACTGACGATTGATACGTTGCTCGATTTCAGTCAGCAAATCCCCTTGTCCTCTTGCCACAAAGGAGAATGCGATTCCATCGCGTCCCATGCGCCCCGTTCGACCGACGCGGTGAACATAGTCATCGCAATCGTCGGGTAAATCGTAATTGATGATATGAGAGACTGTCGTAACATCGATTCCCCGTCCGACCACGTCGGTTGCCACCAGGATCTGGATGTCGCCGTTTCGCAACGACTTGAAAACCGAATCCCGCTGGGTTTGATTCATGTTGCCGTGGATCGTGTCCAGCCGCATCTTCGATAAGCCGGGAACCGATTGGATGGCTCTTTGCAATTGGTTGTGGAGTTTGGCGGTGCCGAGCTTAGTGCGACAAAAAATAATGGTCTGTGGAGGCAATTCTCTGGTCAACAGTTGCACGAGAATTTCGAATTTCCGCTCCGGTGATACATTGAGATAACGCTGTTCGATGGTGTCGACCGTTACACCTTTTTGCGAACAATCGACGTGAACGGGTTCAAATAAGTACCGTTGCGCTAGCTTTTGAACGTCCCCGTCCAACGTTGCGCTCAGCAACAACGTTTGGCGGTTTTCGGGGCATCGCCGCAGAATTCGTTCGATGTCTGGACGAAACCCAATGTCGAGCATCCGGTCGGCTTCATCCAGCACGACACACCAGATATTATTCAGTTTCAAGGATCCGCGTTGAATATGGTCGATGACTCGACCGGGCGTCCCGACGACAATTTGAGTCCCCTTTTCGAGAGCTTTCAGTTGGCGGGTCATGTGCTTTCCGCCTGCCACCTCGAGAATTTCCGTTGGGCATCCGAAGGCAAGCTTCACAAATTCGCCGTGAACTTGAGCGGCAAGCTCTCGGGTGGGAACAAGTACAATTGCTTGCGGCAAGGGGGACAGCCGGATCGGATCGAGCTGTTCTAAAATCGGAATGGCAAAGGACGCTGTTTTGCCCGTTCCCGTTCGGGCCTGTCCGATTACGTCGTAACCCTCGAGAGCCCAAGGGATTACCTTGGCTTGTATGGGGCTTGGCGTCTCGTATCCGAGTTTTGCCAGCGCCCTCTGGGTAATACCTGAGAGCTTTAAATCAGCGAATGTTTCGGGTGTCTTGGTTTCCATGGACCTTCATTCTACGATACATGTCGATTCTTGATTAGTTCAAAACTCCTTATCGCAATGAAATGTTTCATGGCCGAACTCCCGTTTGAATTTCCGAATGCCGCTTACTCGTGGGCCGAAATGACGAAAGCCGCCTTGGCGACACGTTTGGACGAGTCGAGCCTGGAGAATTCCAAGGTCATCGCGCATTGGGACGACCCGGAGGATCCGATTTGGTCCGTCTTGATCGCAAGTTGGCTGTGCGATCCGGAAACCTCTTTTCTCGAAGAAATTTCCGTCGGATCCCGGAAACTAGCCTGTCTCGAACAGTTTTTGTTCAACCTGATTCGTTGGTTTCGGCAAGGAGTCCAAACTTCCTCAACGCAAACCGAAAGCCAGCTTCAGCGGCTAGTGCTCGTGCAGCAAGTGGCAATTCTCTATGACAAATTGCATGGAATGGGGCTGCAAAGATGCGAGGGTAGTTTGCTGCAAGTTCTGTTTGCGAGCGGTCATTCGACGGCGATCAAGCTTGGAGTCGACTTTTTGCTCTCCAAGCCGCCGATGAATTGGGCCGACATTTCTTTGGCATTGACCCCACTTGTGCAGTCCAAGTCCTGGGAGCTCGGCGATGTGTTCCCCAAGCTCTTGGGAAGCACGAACCCGTCGGTTTTGGCGCCGGCCTTGGATGTCGCCAACCATTTCTTTCGTTCCAGGCGACCAAGTTCGCACCCAGCTTCGGGCGAATTCGCTAGTCTGATCCAATTGATGGGCGGGCTAGTCAATCAGTTGGGGCTGCTCGAAGAGAATCCCTTGCTTTTTGGCGATTCCGTTAGCGGTATTCAGAAAATCCTGTTCGATTCGGTTTCGCTTGCGGTCTCGCTTTGCGACACTTTTGGGCTGATCGGCAATAAAGAAGCGATTGGAAAACTAAACCAAGCCCTTAAACTCAGCCATCGCCGCATCCAAACCGAAGCCGCATTTGCATTAGCGAGACTCGGGGACAAGAACGGCGAACAGCGCATTATCGAGTTGGCGTGCGACTTCGCTTGTCGCCAACGGGTCATCGCCTATTCGGAAGAACTCGGCATCGAAGATCGCATCGACGAGCAATGGACAACCGCGGCTGCGTTGGCGGAATCTCGACTGGCGAACTGGCTCTCCCAAAATGAACAAATGGGGTTAGCGCCGGCCAGAATGGAGCTGTTGGATCAACGAACACTGAGTTGGCCTGGCTTCGAACAGCCGCAGGAGTGCTTTCTTTTTCGCTACGAGTACGATTTGCAAGAATCCGTCTTTAGTAATATTGGGTTTGCTGGCCCGATGTCGCATACCTTCTCGGATGACTTGGCAAACATATCGATGGACGATGCCTTCGCCATCTTTGCAGGCTACGACATCGATCACCCGGATGTGTATGAACTCCCGTCCGGCGGACTATTGCAATCGCATCGAACGTTGGTGAATCAGTGGCTTGAGAGCCTTCAAGACCGATTTGATTCCATTGAACTTTTTCTCTTTGGAGTTTTCTTCGAGCATTCCGCAATTTTAGCGAGGGGCAAATCAGGAAACGAAACGAGAGTCTTCGTCTTCGACGGTGAGAAACTGCAATACGAGCCTTTTCCAAAGACTGGACAATCGGATCCCAAACTAACGTATTTGCTGTGGAGAGGACGGTTGTTCTTGCAATCGACGGGGAGTAGTCAGGATGACGATCGCTGATTTGGCCAATGCCTGATGCTGACAAGGGACCGACGGTTTGGGTTGCATTGCCGCGACACGATGTGTTCAGTGTAGATCAGTTGTCCTCAACTGATCAGTCTGTTTCGGAGGAACGATTGGGACAATCGTTCTACACTGATGATCAGTCTGTTTCGGAGGAACGATTGGGACAATCGTTCTACACTATGGTCGACGACGTGGCTGACCGGATCGCTGACGAGTCGGAGATTCGCCGTGGAAAACAGTTCGTTTTGGAACAGATTGGTTGAAAGGATTATTCCGACGGCCAAGGACTCTAAGTTCGATAAGCTGCACTAAAGGAAATGCTCTTCAACAAATTCTTTACGTCGGGACGTAACTGCTTTCTTAAGCAACTGTCGACAATTGCTCGACTTTGGTCATACAAACCAGAGCCAACCAAATCGCACGATAACGACCATCTGTCCCACGTTTCATCAGGTAGCAAGTGGTGCTGTCAACCGCTACATCGCGTAGACTTTCAATATCATAGCTCAATCCATCATTCATCGTGACACGAACCGGGCCGTGTTCAACTGCTTGCAAAAGCGTTTCGCGGTCCATTATCAACCTCACAAGTTATTGGAAACCCTTACGCTTCTTCAACGAAGACTCTCAACAGCAGTGCACAATTCAAGAATATCGCTACACAACGGAATTGTCAACTTTCCCACAAAAAGGCTGCAAGATAAGGTGACAGTGATGATGCATTAGTTGATAGGAGATTACCTTACACGGATATCGTTCGAGCCCCACCGCCAGGATCAACACGTTCGTTACTTCGGCGCGTAACTATAAAACAATTGAAGGCCACCATCGAATTGTCGGTCGGAACCACCACCAATCGGGCCAACATACGATGCCGTCAAGTTGGAGCTCTTTCCGAACTCGAAAGTAGTACCCGCTACGATGTTGGTTAGGCTTGTCGTTCCGGTGAAATTGC
>JAIPFP010000013.1 GCA_021736575.1 Pirellula sp.
GATATTACGATAGCGCACGCGCAAAACAGGCAAGGGATCGGTCCAGATGCGTTCGGTCAATACGCTTAGACTTTTGGCTTGGATGTTGGCAATCAGGTTCGCACAGTGTTTTCCCCCCATGCTTTCCGGAAACGAGTTTTTGCCTTGGATGGCGATCGACCGAGCTTCTACGAGTTCGTTTTCGGATTCAAGGAGTACGGCCCAACGATGTCTTGCGGTCGCGGAACGTTCGTGCTTGCCGTTTGCTTCTGCAAAGCTTTTTAGGGCTGCTTTGTAGCGACCGGTCTTTTCCTCGCCCATGGCGTTAGCGTGTGCAAATTGCAAACGCCCAAGTTCGGCATCGAGAAATGCGCTGCGGTCGGTATCGTTGCGATGGAGTGAGAGGAGCTTCTGGTAAAGCCGAATGGCTTTGAGTTTTGCGGATTGCGTATCGGTGGTAGTTGGTTGCCACGCCAGAAAATCTTCCGTCGATCCGAGGGCAGCGCTCGCAGCATCGATCTCAAAGGTGTCTTCGGGTCTTGCACCGGTTTGTTCGCCAGACGCATAGAAGTCGATCGCAACGAAGGCAAGAATATCGAAGAGGGTTGGGCGGTAGCTATCTGGCAATGTCCCTTTTTCGAGCAGAGGTTCATAGCTTGCGACAGGGATCTTCGTTAACTCATCTTCGTTCTCCATCGCCAACTTGTAGTGCTTTTCGATTTCAGCAAACAGACGAGGCAAGTCCCATGTCTTAAAGTCATCGCTTGGTGGAACAGCCGTGGCCGTGCGGTTGCCGAACTGCCAACGATTCTGCTCGAAGTATCCCCAGTACCAAGTGCCGAGAATAGCATTCATGGCCGGCAGCATCTCCTTGGGGGCGGTTGCAAGCTCGGCCTTCATCAACCGAATTCGCGTTTCGGGCAAGTCACCCTCGATTTGGCTAGTGAGCACAATGCGTTTCGCGATCGCCTTGATCGCTTCGGGAAAAGCCTTGTCGATTAAAGCCGAGTCGATGATGGGTTTGAGTTCATCGACGGCGGTTTTTGGCAAGCCTTTTTGGATTGCTTCATCGACTTTTTTCCACATAGCGACTCGATTGGGAGGGATTGGGGTTTGCGAGGAAGCGTTCTCCGCCAAGGAAAATACGGCAAGGCATGTCGACCAGACAATAAGCCACGATTGTAGGCGAAACATGTTTGTACCAGATTTCAGGAGGGGATAAAAAAGTTCTGCAGTCCAACGACGTTGCGTATTGAGTTAACGAACTCGCAACTCATTTATTAGAGCAAAATTTGACACTTCATGATTTGAATTCTTCACACAAAATCATGTGGGGTAAAATCATGGCTCCCCAAAAGGAAGTTACCGACAAGAGTGTTAGTTTGGCCGATTGCGTTCGCCAAGTCGCTTTAGCTGATCCTCAAGGTCCTGAACACGCCGTTCAGCCGCTAGTCGTGCGGATAGCTCCGCATCGGCTCGATCACGTTCGAAGTCCGCGCGATCCCTTTCCTTATCAGCCCTCATCCTTTCCTGCTCTGCCAACAGCCTATCCTCCTCTGCCCGCAGCCTTTCCTCCTCTGCCCGAATCCTTTCGTCCTTCGCCGTGACTTTATTCGCTTCTGCTTCGGTCATCAAACATTCGCCAGTGACGGCATCAATGAGCAACAAGTCATTGCCACTCAGGCGAAGGTTGACACCAAGCGTCTCACAACTCAGTTCGTCGGCGGAAGTTTCCATGAGAACCAAACGACCCTCGGCGAGCCGAAAGCCCTGAAGTGCTGGCTTCAGATAACTCGCGGTTGGGTCATAAAGAAAGTACTCGCGCACACCCATGGCTTCATAGATAAGAGGCTTCTTGACCAAATCCTCTTGACTGGTGGATTGGGAAGTGATTTCGAAAACCACATCTGGTACTCGCCCCTCTTCCCAAATCTTAAATGTCCGCCTATCGCCAGGTTCACAATCGAAAACAACAAAATTGTCTGGCACTACGAAACGCGATGGCTGTCCAGGCACATAATACACCAACAAGTTGCTCCCCACATACACTCGTTGTTCTCGCAGCCGATAGCTCAAAAGTTCATCGATGCGAATCATCCAACGGCGGTGCGTATCCGTTTCTCCCATGGGTAGACCATCCGATTCAGGGTATTCAAGTTGCTCAATCGAATTAGCGATACTCATCGCATTTCCTTTACCGCAAATGCGGATGTACGTACCATCGCTATCGATCGCACGTTAGGAGTCGTCAAAACGCTGCAACCAACTACCTCATGATCCAATTTAGATTCGATAGGTTCCATTCGTCAAGCCAGGAACCACTGTGCAGTAACGCCGAAAGAACAGATACCGCTATACCGCGATGATGGTTCAGCCATTTGGGTCGTCGATCAATTCTTGCAGTCGAGCGGCAAGCAACGGAGAAAATCTGCTGGGCCAAGTGCTGTCAATCAAACCAATCTCAAGCATATCCATCAAATGCGTTTGGTCTTTACGCCGAAATGAATTCAGTTTCATTTCGACAAGCGAAGGTAACGATATGACCTGAAACTCTTCGCCACGTTCGGATTCCGAAACATCCGGAGCCGCCGATTCATATTCTGGCCGAACTTTACGCCCGGCGAGTAGAATATGAACTGCGTCTCGAAACTTGCCGCCAGGCTCGTCAAGAAAGAATTGCACACCGGCGGCTTCTCGATAGATAAACCCAGCCGATTCCATTGCAACCTTGGCGAGTTCGAAATCATCCCCACGCAGCAGAATGTCGACATCCTGCGTGTTGCGGACTGCGGCTTCGTCGATGCGAGAAACCCATGCAGCCACCGCGTTACCTCCGATGACGGCATAAGGAACCGAACTCGACTCCAGCGCCGCAACGGCCCGCAACAATCGAATACGTACTTTTTCCACGGCACGAACCATCCTGTCCAATGAGATCGGGTGCGGATAGGAAACGGGTTCCATAGTCAGGCTACCAAAGGCGGGAACATCTAAACATACAAGTAAGCACGGATTCTAATCTATATTCTGACATTCGGCGATTTCAAACTAGTGAATTTCGAGACGCCCAGCCTCGGGCTCCGTCTCGGTTTTGCAGCAAATACCTGTCCACGTGCTTTTGATAGCGCGGGTTTTATTCCTTCTCGCTCTCGCTCAACGCCAGCACCATTTCTTTCAATTCGTACTCGTGTTCAAGGAAATGTTGCTGGTGCTCGTAATCGACGATCGGACCGAACGATTACGAGTGCCGCCGATGGCTGACCGAGAATTGGTCGCCCAACGGACGACCATGCCGATTCAAAACTCCCTCTCGTGACTCAGGACGGTTCGTCCTGAGTTAGTATCAGCGTCGGAATATCTTGCAGGATAGGCCATCGAATCGGTTTCCCGCACTCGAAACAAATTGATTGGCACACGCGCGGTTCGTCGCCAGCGATAGATGTCGACTAAGTACTCAGTCTCCTTCCAAAGGCACTTCGAAAAGTCAAAACCGGCACTCTCGCATGGCCCACCACTGGCGAAGGATGGGATTTTGAAAGGAATAACGACCTTCCGTATCGCGTTCAAGGATGCGGTCAACCGTTAGCCGACGGAGTAGTTCGAAAACCAGTTCCTCGTCGTCGCTGATGTTAGGTAAATAGAAAAGTTTACGGGCAGACACAGGGTGTTCTGCGGCGGCGAGGTGCGCCAAGATCGCGAACACTTGTTTCTCATCCGCATGGTAGTATTTTTGAAGGTGCCTTCGGAATATTTCGAGCTGGAAAGGATCGGAGGGGGACGCGATCGCCGCACGGACGATCTGATCTACTGTTGCGGGAGTGGCGGGAACGTTGGCCTTTGCCAGCTCTTGGCATACCTTTTTAATATAGAAAGGAATCCCGCCCGTAATATCAGCCACTCGAGTCGCGGCGGCGGCCCAATCCCCATTTAGCCGCTGCCCATCCAACAGCTGGATGGCCAACTCGACTGCGTTGGCGCGTTCAAGCGGCCCGAGTTCCATCTTGTGCAAATCGTTCAGCGGCCGCCCTGAATTGGACTGCAATCGTGCGAGAACCTGGTCGAAAGCGAGTTCCCCTGAAAGGACCATGCGGACCCCCTTGGTCTCATTCGACTGGCGAAATTCTCGCAAGAGGTCGAGTACCTCTATCGCAGTTTGATTTCCCTTGCTATCGGCGATCCTCTCCAGCATCATCGGCATTTCATCGAAAATGAGGAGGGCACGTCGACCGGACGCCTGCTGGGCATGACATAAGTCCGCGATTACTGCGATGAGAAGGTCTTTCCAAGGGCCCGTCGTATAGAGACTTCCTTGCCAGCGTTCGAACTCTTTAAGATACTTGGGACGCAGGCCCCAACTATGGATTTTCTCTAGTACAACGTCGCGAACGCGCGATGCAAATTCGTCGGGAGTTTGGACACACTCGATATCCAGGTAAATTGCATCCCAGCCTGGAGGTGGATCAACACTCATTTTCCGAAGGAGGCTGGTCTTGCCCATCCGCCGAGGGGCTTCGAGAAGGACGCTATTGCGATTCAAGATATCCCAGGTTTGGTCAATGAACTTGTCACGACCAAAGACACCGGATTGCGACAAACTGCCGCCTACGTTCCATCGGAAAGAAGAGTTCATAGATCCCGCTCTATTCGCCACCATTGCTTCAACAGGGGATAACGGAACGAATATTTCCCCTCATCGTTCCGAAGCAAGTAGTGATCCATCATTAACAACCTTAGCATGTCGCGGACTCGTTCGTCTATGTCATCTGGGGGAATTTTGAACTTAACCTTTGCCCTTTTGAGTAGGTCAGGAAAAATCGAAAGTTCCTCGTTCGATGCAACACGATCTAGGATGGCGAGGACGGCCGCCTTGTTTTCGCCGTAATAGTGATCAATGCGGGTTCGAAAGTGACGCAACTCGAGCGGGTCTGCGGTGCTGCTCAAGAGCTTCTTAACCGCTCTCTCGATGTCCGTTTGCTCCATCGACCGGCCTGGGCCATCGGCCAGGGTTCGAACCACCCAGTGGATGTAGAAAGGGATGTTTCCGACGGTGTTTGCGATCTGCTTGGCTGCGGCGTCGGGCGCGGCAGCAACGAGATTCTCGCCAGAAATCAAGTCGCGGGCCAATTGCAGAGCATGTTGGTCGGCGAGAGGCGGCACATCAATGGGAATCATCCCACTGACTCCTTGGTCGGTGTGCCCCTTCTCTTTCAACGATTGCAGCACGTGGGGCATTCCGATTGATCCAGTGAGCACCATTCGGAACGTTTTGCCAGTTGTTGGGTCCTTTCGCAGATTGCTCAGCATGTCGAGAACTTCCATCGCTCTCGCCTCGCCCTGCCGTTGGGCGATGTTTTGCAACATTAGGGTCACTTCGTCGAAGAAAAAAGCAATCTTCTCCTTGCTGAGGACTAAGTCCTCGACTGTTGCTTGGAGCAGTTTTTTCCAGTAACCGGGTGGTGCCTGCTCCCCTAGCGGCAATTTCAGTATCCCGCCAACCTCGACGCCCTTAAATTGCTTGAAGAACTCTCCAACTTTCACGAAGCCTAACTTCCAGCGTCCATAAAGCGGCACAAGTTCTTGATAAATAGCATCTGCAAACTCCTCGGCGCTGTGAACCTTGAGCAAACTCAAAGAGACAACAGCCCATCCCGCCGGAGGCATTGCGGCCATCTTTTGCAGGATACTCGACTTCCCAATGCGCTTCTCGGCCTCGAGCCGGACGCTTTGCAAGTCGAGCGTGTCCCATATGGTTTTGATGAGTTCGTCGCGCCCATAAATCTCATCCAAATTCAGTACGGCCCCGGGCTTTGCACGGAGGATCGGCATATGTGACTCCAAAGAATGGTAACAATCGTAGGGGAACGACAGGTCATAGACTGCACAATGCGCACCACCCGCTTTTGCCTTAAATGGCATTTTTGTCGAAGCCGTGACCAGCTGTCAAATGGAATATTCGCCGGGATTGCTCTTTCGCTTCTTGAGATGTCGATTGTAGATACTAATCGGTCGGACCTATTGACGCGAGGCGAATGTGGTGGCGTGTTGTTTGAATCCGCGCGTCAGGCGATTTCTCTGATGACGCGATCCGCACACCAGACTGACTATGAGCATCAGCGGGAATTGAATTCGGCGAATATCAAAGCGGCTCGACGCAGCCGCCTGCCAGCGCGCACAGGAGGGCGTGACCTGAGGGAGGAAATCGAGGCGTTGCCCCAGCCTCGACCACGCGAACGGGGCTGCCTTCTTCGATGATGCGACCGAAACGGACGCCCACAACAAGTGCTAATCTGATCCGTCCAGTGAGAATATTTTCTCGGTTTAGGCTTACGCGGCATCCCCTTCGTGAGCCCAATGGTCAAGAATCAAAAGGGTCAGGTCTCTTTACATCTAACCCCTTGGGCTTGGCCAGCATTCTGCCGCGTTTCGCTAAACATCGTAACCCGCCTCTAACACGCGTCGCCATGGGCCGAACTCCTTCAACGATTTTCTCTCCCAGAAAAGTCTTCTCCATTTTTTCTTCTTGTTTTTTCATTGCACGATCCAACGAATCCCGATTCAATCGAACATGGCATCGTTTGATTTTAGCTAGTTCGGACGGATCTTCATAAAATCGCTCGTCCATCGCTATTTGAATATCAGCTCGTCGATCTGCGGATTCCAAAAACAAGATCCACGCACCATACGCTTCTTCTTGGCTGCTTGATTCAACAAATACATCCCACCAATGCCTGTTGCACGCTTCCCGCCAGCGCCGAAGTGAGCAATCATGTACCAAGTGTTGTGTTACCGATCTTAATTGGCCTTCAGGCCAAGCTTCGGGTACTGGTAGAGCGTTTCCGATCGCAAAACTCGCAAGCATTTCGGCACGTCTTTGTTTCCAAATGAGACCTGTTTCGCGGTCGCGCTCGATGATTTGCGTTACCCAATCCGCTCTCCCATTGCGATTGGCTGCAAGTATCAGGTCAAAAATTGCTTTGTCCGTATTGCAATTTGACAGGTCCAGCATCTCTAACCGAAGCTTGGCTACTTCGTCAGAGTAAGGAACTCGAAACAAAATATGGAGCATTTCGTCGACCTTAGCCGTACCCGTGTAGTTCGCCACCAAGTTCCCCCTAATTGCCGTGACGTACGGCGTGCCGGTCGATTCCTCGATCAAAATGTTGGCGGGCTTGATGTCGCAATTTGACCAACGCGTGGCACGGATCGCACGTCAAGTACGCCCTTTGCCCCATCCGCCTGCCAGTATATTCCTGACAATCGCTGCGACCACTACTGTCGTTGTAATGCGGCGTGGTAGATTTGGACTTCTAGGTAAATACTTTGGATTGGGTTGCAATGCGCGATTTAGATGGGAATGTTTGGTCAACAGATTTCGCGTCAACCGCCATCAAGAAATGGTGGCAACTTGAGAGACCTCGGATAGGTTTCTTGGCCAGAAGTTTACGGCGCGGTTTACGAAACTTTTAGTACTTTTGGGAGTTAGTTCCATGCGTCGATTGATCATCACTTTGACAGTTGTTGTTTGTGCAGCAATTTCGTCGTCCAATGCTTCGGCTGGTTTGTTCCACAAGAAAAGCGATTGCTGCGATTCAGCACCAGTTTGTTGCGAAGCTCCAGCCCCAGCTCCATGTTGCGATGCAACACCTGCTTGCCGACCTAAGTTGCACCTTGGCCACAAGATGAAGGGCATCGTGAGCCACTTGCACAGCAAGTTCCAAAAGGATAACTGCTGTGATACCGCTCCAAGCTGCGGTTGCGAAGCACCAGCTCCATGTGCAGCACCAGCTCCAAGCTGCGGTTGCGAAGCAGCTCCAATCAGCTGCAAGCCAGCTCGCAAGCACTGCCTACAAGACGCGTTTTCGCACATCAAGGGCAAGTTCGCTTCGAAGAAGAGCTGTGCAGCGGCTCCAAGCTGCGGTTGCGAAGCTCCAGCTCCAAGCTGTGGATGCAACTAGTTTTGGCTTAAGGAAGGCCAGTTCAAGAGATATTGTCGATTCGACGCTTGGTGCGAGAATCGTCCAACGGCCCCAAGGAAACTTGGGGCCGGTTTCGTTTGCTGACCCAAAAAGCACTTCGAGAATGAGCTCGAACTCACTGTGTTAACCGTTCTTAAAATCCTCGTCGCACTGATTGTCTTCATCGCGGTTGCGGAGCTTGCAAGACAGCATCCCAAGTGGGGAGGGCTTATCAGTGCGTTGCCCTGGATCACGTTGTTGGTAATCGTGACGCGTCATCAAGTCGACAGTGCGACGGCCACTGAGCTGTCATGCTACCTTTGGGCGACCTTTTGGTTCATCTTGCCAACATTGCTTTTCGTTGGAACGATGGCCGCGTTGCTTGATCGCGGTTTCGCATTTTATGCATCGCTGGGGTTTTCGACTTTGATCGCCGCATTTGCGAATGGAATCGTCGCATATTGGATCGCGTAGCATCTGGCGAATCGCCAATGGCCCTCAAGGTTTTTGTTTCTTTTTGGCTTGCTTGGCTTTTTGCACTGCGCTCAAGTCCTTGAATACTCTTTCAAATTTCTGCTGGATTGGGCTTGGCTAGAGCTAGCCGAACAAAACGAAAGGAATGCGGCTAAGCAGGGCAAAACGGCGTTGAGACAGAATTTTTTCATAGCGATTATCCCCTGAAGGTTTCAAGCACGAACGTTCGCCCCTAATTTTGGCTAAAGGGCAACCGAAAGACAGGACGCGTTACAATAGTCAAATCGTACTGATCGGGTTGCTTCGCTTTTGGATCTTGTCATGGATTTGTTTACCCACGCTGAAAAGGCCAATCGAGAAAAATCCCTGCCTTTGGCTGCTCGAATGCGGCCAAAAACACTCTCTGAGTTCGTTGGACAGTCCCATTTCTTAGCGCCTGGTAAGCTTCTGCCGCGTTTGATTGCTGCCAGACGAGTTCAATCGATTATTTTCTATGGACCGCCCGGAACTGGCAAAACGACCCTGGCGCATCTCCTGGCCATCGAAACGGGCGGTCAATTTCGGCAGATCAACGCAGTCACCAGCGGCATCAAGGAATTGCGAGAAGCGCTCCAATGGGCGAAAGAGGAAGTTTCCACGGGGAGCTCGCGTCCCATCTTGTTTATCGATGAAATCCATCGCTTCAATCGCGCCCAGCAAGACGCGTTGTTACCCGATGTGGAGGATGGCGTGATCGCGCTCGTCGGGGCAACCACCAGCAACCCCTTTTTCTCGGTCAACGGAGCACTGCTAAGCCGTTCGCAACTCTTCGAATTAAAGCCGCTCACAGAATCGGAAATCATTGCACTCTTGGAACGCTCCATTGCGGACAAATCTCGAGGACTAGGGATGTATAACATTCAACCTCAGCACGAAGCCCTGGCGTTTTGTGCGACCATGGCGGAGGGAGATGCAAGGCGGGCGTTGGGAGCTCTTGAACTGGCGGTTCTCTCCGCAAACACATCGCCTATCGTTCTCGACGTCGACTTGATTCGCGAGAGCATGCAGAAAAAAGTTCTGCAATTCGATGCGAGTGGGGATCAACACTACGATATGGCTAGCGCCCTGATCAAAAGTATTCGTGGGTCGGATGTCGATGCAGCCCTTTATTGGCTATCGCGTTGCATTGAAAGCGGCGAGGAGATTCGTTTCCTGACGCGTCGGCTGGTGATACTGGCCAGCGAGGACATTGGCAACGCGGATCCACAAGCTTTGCCGCTAGCGGTCGCTGGAATGCAAGCATGTGAATTCATCGGGCTTCCAGAGTGTCAGCTCACGCTTTCGCAAGTCGTCATTTATTTGGCACTTGCTCCAAAAAGCAATTCCGCAACAACCGCGATCTTTGCGGCCCGTGAAGATGTTAGGCAAGGGACCGTAATACCGGTACCGATCCATTTGCGAGACGGACATTACCCAGGCTCGAAGCGACTTGGGCATGGGCAAGGATACGAGTACTCACACGATGCAACCGATGGTGTCGCGGCACAGGACTACCTTGGCGTAGATCGCGAGTACTATCACCCGGTCGGACGAGGATTCGAAGTGGAGCTTGCAAAACGTTGGGAGGAAATCAAGAATCGCTTGAAAAACCGACCAACTTGATACTTCCTCGCTGGGCGTCGCTCAGAGAAACCTTGATCGAAAAACTCCATCAGATCCCTTCGGAGCAAAGAATGCAAGAAAAACGACGACTTGGACTTTTCTTAGGTGGGCTTTTGGCAACGATCAGCAACGGCGTCAAGGCGGATGACTGGTACCAGTTTCGAGGCCCCCGCGGCGACGGGTACATTGCTGAAAAAAATGTGCCAACCACTTGGGGTGGGTTCTTTGAGAAGCCCGTTTGGAAGACGGTCGTGCCCGGTCGCGGGTGGTCCTCACCCATTGTGGTTGCAAACCGGATCTGGCTTACTTCCTCCGAGCAGGTTGCGCTTTCCGACCAAGCCGCAGTGCAGAAATTAGCCAGCCGTCCCTTTGGCTCTAGCGACTTCCAAACACATGCTTCGGTGTCGCTATTTGCCATTGAGCTCAATGCCGATACCGGCGAGATACTTCGGCGCGTCGAGCTGTTTACCGTTGAAAATCCGACCCCGATACACTCGATGAACAGCTATGCATCTCCGACCCCGATTACAGATGGATCGAGGGTTTATTGCCATTTTGGTTCATTGGGAACGGCCTGTATTGATATTCCATCGGGGAAGGTACTTTGGCGTCGCGAATTTAAGATTGAGGAGATCACCGGAGGTGGTGCATCGCCTGTACTTTGGGGCAACCATTTGTTCGTACCGTTCGATGGGTCCGACGAGCAATACCTGGTTGCACTCGACAAATTAACCGGGCAAACAGTGTGGAAATCGGCTCGCCCGCCTATTGAGGCCTCCCATGATTCGCATCGACGCGCGTTTAGCACACCCCTTATCGTTGAATCAGATGGACGAACACAATTGATATCAGCAGCCGCTCAATGGCTGGTGTCTCACAACCCGGAAGATGGAAGTGAATGGTGGCGTGCAAAGGTCGGAGAAGGACACGCATTGGTGCCTCGTCCGGTGTTTCAAAATGGGAGCATTTTCGTTTGCACGGGATATAGCAAACCGCAAATGGTCGCGATCAAAGTGAATGGATCTGGTGACGTTTCCGAAACCGCAATCCTCTGGAGATCCATGCGTCAAGTCCCTGAAATCGCATCCCCTATCATCGTCGGTCGTGAAATTTACTTTGTGTCGGCGATGGGGATTGCGACCTGCCTGGATACAGAAACCGGAGCCTTGGTTTGGCAACATCGATTAGGGGGAACACACGCATCCAGCCCTTCCTACTCAGATGGGCGAATTTACTTCACGAGCCAGGAGGGAATCACCACCGTGATTCGGCCCGGACTCGTTTATTCGGAAATAGCCAAAAACGAGTTGTTCGGCGAAACGCTCGCTTCGCTTGCAGTTTACAAAGGGATGTTTTTGCTGCGTACAGATCCCATTCTTTATTGCCTCAAGCAGGCTCAATTGGAATAGCGCATCCCTGGATGCAACTTCGCCGGGACTCTGGTAACATAGCCGCATGTCATCATCATCCAATGAAGTCAAATATTTGCTGTTCGACGTGGAAAGCGTTGCTGACGGAGAAGCGATTGCCAAAACGCGTTATCCGCAACGGAATCTGTCTGCACAGCAGGCCATCAATACCTTTCGACAGGACTTGCTCATCGAGAGCGGTCGCGACTTTATACCCTACACCTACCACACCCCCATAGCTGTGGTTGCCGCTAAGATCCGTGAAGACTTCAGTCTCATCGAGATCGTGTCGTTAGACGAACCGCACTTTCGACCGCCCGTCATTACACGCTTCTTTTGGACCGGTTGGGAACGTTATGCAAGACCGACGTTCGTGACGTTCAATGGTCGTTCGTTTGACATTCCGTTGATGGAACTTTCCGCATTTCGATACGGTGTCAGTGTCCCAGCGTGGTTCAACATTTACGACAAGTCCTATGAGCAGTTCCGCAATCGATACAATTTGCAATCGCACCTTGATCTGCATGAGATCTTGACGAACTTTGGAAGCAGCTGGTTTCGCGGTGGTTTGAACCTCGCCGCGTATTTGCTGAACAAGCCTGGGAAACTCGATGTGCAAGGCAGCATGGTTCAAGATATGCACGCGGCCGGCCAATCTGCAGAAATCAGCGAGTATTGCCGCTGCGACGTACTCGATACGTATTTCGTGTTTCTGCGAGTTCAAGTTGTCATGGGCAGACTGACTCTCGAGCAAGAAGGTCATTTGGTGGAAAGCACAAAGCAAATGCTCGAAAGCCAATGCGAGAAGCATCCTGCCTATCGCGCCTATCTCGATCAATGGGGCGATTGGATCGATCCATTTAGCGGCCTGTCGCCATCAAGCTTAAGTAAACCTGTGAATTCAAAATGAGCGATTAGCAAGCGTCATGACATTGGATTTTGCTGTTATACTCTTCGAGCTCGAATAAACAAAATCACATCTTTTCAATGAGAGAATCAAACATGCCAAGTCTAACCGTCGAAGGAATTGGAACGTTCGAAGTTCCCAGTGGAAAGCGACTGGTCGCTGCCCTACGAGACGATGCGGGTACCGATCAATTGCACGCTTGCGGCGGAAAAGCGCGTTGCACAACCTGCCGAGTTGAGTTTGTTTCGGGAGAACCCGAAAAGATGACGAAAGCCGAAAAAGATATTTTGGCTGCTCGCGGAGTGGCTGGCGTACGACTTAGTTGTCAAATCACTTGCGAATCGGACATGACAGTCAAAGTGATTAGCCGACTCGAAGGGAGCGGTCGGAAGGACTGTGGTTCGCCCGTGGCAGAAAGTATTGAACCAGCACCAGTTGAGTGGACGACCAAGGATGCTTGAGTCGCCAGTTCACGGCTATGGGAAATGATGTATGTGCGGGATCGCAGGTGGAATTTGGTTGCACAACGCTCAAGGGCTTTCGAGTGATGTACTAAAATCGATGACCGATGCGATCGCACATCGCGGCCCTGACGATCAAGGACACTTGATCATCCAACCCAAAGCGAACCTCTCCATTCTTGATGCTGCCCCGTCGCCTGGCGTCGCTCTTGGCTTTCGTCGTCTGTCGATCATCGATCTAGCTGCTGGCCATCAACCGCTTGGCAACGAAGACGGTTCGGTTCAGATTGTCTTTAATGGCGAGATATACAACTATCAAGAACTGAGGCATCGTCTCGAAGGCTCCGGACATATCTTCCGAACGCATACCGATACCGAAACCATCGTTCATCTGTACGAAGACCTCGGCCTCGATTGTTTTGAGCATTTGAATGGCATGTTCGCCATGGCTATCTGGGACCAACGACGGGAACGTTTGGTGCTCGCTCGGGATCGCTTGGGCAAAAAGCCGCTTTACTATTGCATGCACGGAGGTCGGCTCGTCTTTGCAAGCGAACTGAAGAGCCTCATGCAATTGCCGGGGATCAGCAAGGAGATCGACCCAGGCGCAATCGATTTGTATTTGACGTACCAATACATACCGCACCCTCATTCCATTTACAAAGGGATTCGCAAATTGCCGCCAGGCCACTTTGCTGTTTTCGAAAATGGAGAATTGAGCGTTCAGCGGTACTGGAATGTCGATTGGTCGCGCGAAACTCCGATGAATCAGCCCACGGCGTCGCGGGAGCTCAAGACGATGCTAGCGGATGCCGTTCGTATTCGTTTGCGCAGCGATGTTCCGCTCGGGGCGTTTCTTTCCGGTGGAATCGATTCGTCGTTGATTGTGGCTATTGCACAACAACAATTGGAGATGCCAATCCGAACGTTCTCGATTGGCTTCTCGGAGGCGGATTTTGATGAAACACACTATGCCAAGATGGTAGCGGACCATGTGGGAAGCAAGCACGAACGCTTTGAGGTAACACCCGACGCGTTAAACATTGTCGATCGGCTGGTGGATCAATATGATGAGCCTTTTGGCGATTCGTCGGCCGTGCCGACGTGGTACTTGTGCGAGCTGACTCGACAGCATGTAACCGTTGCGCTGAGCGGGGATGGTGGCGATGAGCTGTTTGGTGGATATGAGCGCTACCGAGCATTGAAGCTGAGCGGTCAGTACGAATCTCGCATGCCGATCCGTTGGCTCAATCAGTCGTGGCTCATCAAGCGATTACCTGACTCGAGTGCTCGACGATCTTTTTTGCGCCGTGTTAGGAGGTTTTGTGAAGCTCTTGGCCAGCCGCCGATTGAACGCTACATGAATTGGATCCAAATTTTTGGTGAGGCGAGCCGGCTAGATCTGTATCGCGAATCGTTTATCGAACAATTGCCTGATCGCAATCCAGTATCGTTTTTGGCGGACGCTTGGCGGCGAGCTGGAAAGCGGGATCTCGTTAGTTGCGCAACCACGGCGGACTTGCAGACGTATATGCCATGCGATTTGATGACCAAGGTGGATATTGCGTCGATGGCGCATTCCCTCGAAGCTCGCCAACCGATGCTGGACTATCGATTGGTGGAATGGGCGGCCGCATTGCCCTCAAATCTGAAGCTGAGGGGCAAGCGTGGCAAGTGCCTTTTGATGGACACCTATCACGACCTTTTACCAAAAGCGATTTGGAATCGTTCCAAGATGGGATTTGGCGTGCCGATCGCCAAGTGGTTTAAGACTTCGTTGCGAGATCGAACTTACGATGCTCTCTTGGGTCCGGACGCAAAGTGCCATTCTTTTTTTCGTCGCGACGCGATTGCAACGCTGGTGGAGGAGCATATGAGTGGTCAATCGAATCAAGCGTATCGCCTTTGGAATTTGCTTTTCCTGGAGCTTTGGTTGCGAAAAAATGCTGGCTAACAATGGGCAGGGGGCCGCGAGCACATCCAGGATTCGGATTACGTCAGGAAAGATCAAAAAAACCTGGGAAAGCCAACAAGGAGATGAGAAAACGTGTTAGACCTGCCAGCAAATTGGCCTTACCGTTACAATGCCAGCCCTTTGAGCAGTTGACCGCTAGGGCCACGCGTCCCATTTTCCATACAAATTAAGCGATTCGGATAGTATCGGCACATGAGCAATTCTCCCAAGCAAGAAAAAAACGAAGGTCCTTCCGCACCTGTTCGCCGCGGGCAAGGGTTCTGGACGGTCGGCTTGATTTTGCTAGCTGTCTTTTTGATGCTGTTTTTCGTACCGGGAATGACTAGTTCCAGGATTGACTACAGTTTCTTCCTAGAACAATTGGACAACCAGAACATTCAGCGTTTGACCATTTACGATTCCTATATTCAGGGGTCCTTTGTATTTCCGCCGCCGACGCCTGCCACGTATGACTACTATGGCAAGCTCAAGAAACCGAAAGAAACAGCAGACGGTACGAAAGAAACGCTCAAAAAGGACTTTGAAGTCTTTATTCCTGCTGGGGCAGAGGCGCAGTCGGAATTGTTCCGCAAGTTGAACGAATTGCGCGCCAACTCGAAAAAATCGACTGCGGATCCCAATGATCCCGATGCGGTCCCTTCCACGCCGACAGTTCCGTTCGAATACAGCGTTGTTCCAGGCGGAACGCTCAGTACGATCATGATGCTCATCTTCCTGTCCATGTTGATCGTGACGATCGTTGGTCTTTATTTGTTCTTTCGCCGAAGTCGGGACTCCATGATGGGGGGTGGGTTTCTCAATAGTTTCACGCGTTCGACCGCGAAACGCTTTGAACCATCGGATCAGAGTATTACCTTTGACGATGTAGCGGGTCTGGAAGGAGTCAAAGCGGACTTGCAGGAGATCGTCGAGTTTCTAAAGTCGCCGGAAAAATTTCAGAAACTGGGTGGCCGCGTTCCGAAAGGTGTGTTGCTCAACGGCCCCCCTGGGACTGGCAAAACACTGCTCGCTCGGGCGGTTGCGGGAGAAGCCGGAGTCGCTTTCTTTTCCGTCAACGGCAGCGAATTCATTCAAATGTTTGTCGGTGTAGGTGCCTCTCGGGTTCGGGACCTCTTTGCAACTGCCAAAGAGCAATCGCCAGCGATTATCTTCATTGATGAAATCGATGCGGTTGGTCGGCAGCGCGGTGCAGGTTTGGGAGGTGGTCATGACGAACGCGAACAGACGTTGAATCAGATTCTTGGCGAGATGGATGGTTTTTCGCCAACCGATTCCGTCATCATCATGGCGGCAACCAACCGACCAGACGTTTTGGATCCTGCCTTGCTGCGTCCCGGGCGATTCGATCGACTTGTGACCGTTGGGAGACCTACGCTCAAAGGCCGCGAAGCAATTCTCAAGGTTCATGTCCGCGAAGTTCCTTTGGACAACGATGTGGATTTGCACATTATTGCAGAAGCAACTGTGGGACTGACGGGGGCAGATTTGCGAAACATTGTCAACGAAGCGGCGCTTTGGGCCGCTCGCCACGACAAAACTCGCGTCAGCACGAGTGACTTCGATTACGCCAGAGACAAAGTTCTGATGGGTGCAAAACGCGAGGAAGTCTTGCAACCAAGTGAAAAAGAAAAGACTGCTTATCACGAAGCAGGTCACACGTTGACGGCTTGGTTTCTGCCAGGTGCTCAGCGGGTTCACAAAGTCACGGTAGTTCCGCGTGGGCAATCGCTTGGCAGCACTCAGATTTTGCCCAACGAAGATCGCATGAACATGTCCGAAAGTGAGATTCGAGATCAATTGGTGGTTTTGTTAGCGGGTCGGGCCGCCGAAAAGATCATCTACGACGAAACATCCGTCGGCGCAGAAAACGACCTCGAAAGGGCCACTAGCCTTGGGAGGCGGATGGTTTCTCACTGGGGAATGAGTTTGAAACTGGGCCCGGTATCTTACAAACTTTCCGATAGCGATCCGTTTCTAGGCCGAGAGATTCACCAGCAGCGTCAATTCAGCGAGCGAACACAAGAAACGATCGATGCCGAAGTGGGGGACACATTGCGAGCTGCGGATCGACGCGCATCCGACATGCTTCATGCTCGACGCGAAGAGCTCGAACGTCTCAAGGATGCGTTGATGGAAAGAGAAGAGCTAGACGAAAAAGAAATAACCGAATTGATCGGGCCAAGCGTCCATGTCAAAGGAACTCAGGCGACCGAAGCGGTCGTCGCCAGATAGCGAGAGTATGGCCCGCAAGAAATCAAATAAAGTTCGGATCGAGTTTCGCAAGAATCATCAATCCCAAGCCCGAGATGCGGATCTCACCAGCGATTACGCTTCGAATCAGGACGATATCGACACCGTTGCGTCGCAACGCGTGAGCGGCAAGGGAGAGCACACCCGCCATCGAACGGTCAAAGGAAATTTGATCGATCGCGAGCAGCAGGATGCGTTTGGGCAGATTGACCTGGACGTAAACGTTCCATCGACGCTCAGCGGGTTGGTCCTGCGAGTTCACGGCTTGGAATCCATAGTACGCGTTGCCGATGGCCGGATTTTCCGATGTGCAGTCCGTCGCGTTCTTAAGAATCTTGCAACGGATCAAAGGCATGTTCTGGTCGCAGGCGATGAAGTGAAGTTGCTCCCCGAAGGAGCCGCTCAAGCGTGGATCGTACGCATTGAACCGCGACGTTCCACGTTGAGTCGCACCAGCAAGCAGCGTCGGCATGTTATTGTTGCCAACGTCGATCAGTTGCTAGTGGTAACGAGTGCAGCTCAGCCGTCGATCAAACCGAACCTGATCGATCGAGTTTTGGCGACGGCCGAACAAAATCAGCTCGACGCTTGCATCTGCATTAATAAATGTGATTTGATCGATGTGGCAGCCTTGCAACCGCTAATTGGAACGTATGCGCAGATGGGATATCGTGTGTTGATGGTCAGTGCGGCCAGGGGTTGGGGGCTGTCGCGACTGCGCGACATTACCCGCAATCGCAACAGTGTTGTGATTGGGCAGAGCGGTGTGGGTAAATCTTCGATTCTCAACGCGATTGACAAGGACCTCAAGCAACGCGTTCAGGCCGTTAGCTCAGAAAATCAAAAGGGCAAGCATACCACGACGACGGCTGAGGTTTTTCCGCTCAGTTATGGTGGGTCGATGATCGACACTCCCGGCGTGCGGCAATTCCAACTGTGGGATATTGTGACCAGTGAAATGTCGGGTCTTTTTCGAGATATTCGGCCTTTTGCCTCAAATTGCCGTTATCCCAACTGCACTCACATTCACGAAAACTTATGCGCGGTCAAAGATGCGGTCGCCGACGGCAGGCTTGATGGGCGGCGTTACGATAGTTACTGCCAGATGGTTGAGAGTCCTGGCGAGATGGTGCGGGACGATTTTGAGGAGTTCGAATAGGCTTCGGTCCATTAGCTGATTGTCGCGAAGCACTCTTCCGGCTACACTGCTGAGGCTTATTTTCCCACCCTTTTTTTTTGGAGCTGCGGATTCAAAATCCATTGCAGCGGAGTATTTCATGAGCGCCACGTTCGCTTCGCCCAAAGTTGACGCCACCAAAGCCAAATTGAGTGTCGGTGGAAAGGATATCGAGCTGCCTGTGCTTGTCGGTACCGAAAACGACCGAGCCATCGATATCTCGAAACTACTGAAGGATACAGGGCATACGACGATTGATGACGGTTTCGCAAACACAGCCGCTACGTCGAGTTCGATTACGTATTTGGACGGAGACCGGGGCATTCTGCGGTATCGCGGATATCCGATCGAAGAGCTGGCAGAGCACTGCGATTTTCTGGAGACGAGCTACCTCCTAATCTATGGTGAATTACCAACGATCGCTCAGTTAGATAAGTTCAAAGATTCGATCGAAAAGCATACCATGTTGCACGAGGACATGAGGTCGTTTTACAACGGCTTCCCTCGCGATGCACACCCGATGGCGATTCTTTCGAGTGTGGTGGGTGCCCTTTCGACATTCTATCAGGATGCGCTCGATCCACATGATCCAGACGAAGTAGAAGTTTCCATTCATCGCTTGATTGCTAAGTTGCCGACGATCGCAGCGTACAGTTATAAGAAAGCTTTTGGGCAGCCGTTTATCTATCCAGACAACAGTTTGGATTATTGCCAGAATTTTCTAAGCATGATGTTTGCGTTGCCAAGCGAGCGATATCAGCCGGACCCTGATTTTGTACGCGCATTGAATTTATTGTTGATCGTTCACGCGGATCACGAACAAAACTGCAGTACTTCGACCGTCCGGTTGGTCGGCTCGTCGCAAGCTAATTTATTCGCGAGTATCTCGGCGGGCATTTGCGCATTATGGGGCCCTCTGCACGGTGGAGCGAATGAAGCTTGCGTAAATATGCTCAAACAGATCGCCGATGATGGTGGCAACGTCAAAAAGTACGTTGATATGGCTAAGGATAAGTCGAGCAATTTCAGGCTGATGGGCTTTGGCCACCGTGTCTACAAGAACTATGACCCAAGAGCCAAAATCATCAAGGCAGCTTGTGATGTGTTGCTTAATAAACTGAATCTGAACGATCCCCTGTTTGAAGTAGCACAGGAACTAGAAGCGGTTGCGTTGCGCGACCCATACTTCGTCGAACGTAAGTTGTATCCGAATGTGGACTTCTATTCGGGCGTAATCTATCGGGCCATGGGGATCCCGATTCAGATGTTTACTGTGCTATTCGCGATCGGTCGATTGCCAGGTTGGATCGCTCATTGGGTTGAAATGCAGAACTCGCCGAACACTCGCATCGGGCGACCGCGTCAAGTCTACACAGGGCCCGTCAAACGCGATATCGTTCCTATCGAGAATCGGTAGTAGGTGATTCGGATGACGCTCAATACACAATCGCCAACAGTTGAGAAATTGGGGGAGGGAATTGACCAGCTACCTGATCGCACGGAGTTGACGATCAAGTTGGACCGGCCGTTATCCGAGTTGTCTTGGATCCAAAAATCATTGGTCTGCGCTGAATTGGCTAGGCTCTCGTATGCCGAGCCCGGGCCAGTTGAAAAGATCGCGTATAATGCGGGCCTCGATCAATGTATCTTCGTCGCACGCGACGGAGCCGAGGCATATGTGTTAGGCAATCGCTTCGATTGTTTGATCGTATGCCGTGGCACAGAGCCGTCGCAATGGAACGACATCAGGGCGGACGCCAATGCATGGACTATTGCGACGGACGTGGGTCGGGTTCATAGCGGTTTTCATGCCGAAGTGAACCAGCTATGGCCGTTGCTCGAACAGCAGATCAAAGAGAATCAGCGCACGATGTGGTTCGCAGGCCACTCGTTGGGCGGCGCGATGTCTGCTGTGTGTGCTGTGCGTTGCAAACTCTCGCCGATACCGTCCAATCCAAAAGCGATCTTTTCGTATGGGGCACCCAGAGTTGGCAATAGGCCTTACACGTCCGTTTTGAAGGCCAAGCACTACCGCTGGGTCAACAACAATGATATCGTTCCGAGAATGCCACCCAGGTGGCTGGGTTACCGGCACATGGGACAAGAGATTTATCTCAATCGACATGGCCGAATCAGCTATCTGCGTTCTTGGCTTCGCGTGCGCGATCGCTTTCGGGGACTGATTTCGTCGTTGCGAGTTGGAAAGTTAGATTACTTTAGCGACCACCCTATTGCGGAGTACATTGGCCGGATTGCGAAATTGTACCAAGAGGAACTTGCCGGCAATCCGGTAAAGACGCCCAAACACATCCCTGCCGAATAGTTGCGATTGAGAGGCAGAACGGGCTTCTTGTAGCGGTAGCGAAGCGAGCCTCCCGATGAATTCCCAAGTGATTTGCGAAGCCTCACCGGACAGCTTTTGCTTTTCCGCACCATAGTGAGCGCCTTCTGAGTTTACGCTGGCCTGCGCCGCCAGAGTCTTTTTGTAGGTTCGGTTTCCGGGTTTGAATCTCGAATTCACACGAAAACCTTCCTTTCCCAATCACCGAAAGATCTGCTATACTTTTCCAATACTTTTAAGGGAAGAGCATTTTGACGCACTCCCGAACATTTTCCATATTGAACGGCCAACGGCCTGCGAAAAGACTTTTTCTATGTCGGATCATTGGAATGGCATTGCAAATCTGCTCGGTACTCCTTCTCTTAACCCGATTAGCAAGAAGTCCGACAACTCAAAGCCTCAAAAACCAGCGGTTGTGTTTGAGCAGCCCTCCCAAGTCGAGGAGGCACACGCGGAACCTGTGATTTCGCAAGCGGTTGAGTTGTCCAAGCCTGAGCCCTCGCGGTTGCGCAGCTCGTGGGATGCGGTCGCTCAGTTCTTTGGTGTTTCGTCGCCTGAGCCGCCGCAGCAATCAACCGCTCGCGCAAGCGAACTGCCGAGCGATCCCTCGGATTCGGAAACAAAGCAGTTTGGAGCGCCGAGCCGTAAAAGCAAGCCGAGCATGTGGGGTGTTTCCGAAGAGCCGGTGGCTAGAAACGACGCATCGGTTGAAGTCGACGCTACGCGACCGCCAGCGAGGGAAGTCCGCGACTCCCGCGCATCTCGCGAAAGCCCAACTCGTGAAAGTGGCAGCAGAATAAACACAAAAGAACGTAGCCCTCGCTCGGACGAAGCCCCTCCGTCCTCAAGACGCGAGGTCAACGCAGTCGACGTTGAGCCTGGTTTTGGAGAACCAACGAGCCGCAGAGCCACGACGCAAACCTCCCGAAGCGAGGCAAAGGAGACGCCGAGTTCCGACCGCCGTTCAACGCGACGGCCACCGCGAAGAGGGCGCTCGGTTGCAGACGAGTCTATTCCAATCGACGAGCCAACTGTCGACCCTGTTTTCGATATCGATGAGCCATTTGGTTTGGGTGTCGAGAAAAGCTCTGATGATCGATCGGAACCGGTCCGAAGTCCATCTTCTCGAGGAGGAAGAGGTCGAGGGTCAAGAGATTCCGGTCGCGACGTCGAGCCAAGAGATGTTGAACGATCCGAGAGTTCAGAGATTGGCGAAAGGCCAGCGAGAACGGATCGACCAGAAAGAGGCGATAGGCCGGAACGCGGTCCAAGGCCAGAACGCGGTACAAGGCCAGAACGGTCCGATCGTCCGATCCGTCAGGAACGGGCCAACCGGGCTGAGCGTTCCGATATCCCAGAAAGAACCGATCGACCAGATCGGGCTGAAAGAACAGATCGACCAGATCGTGCGACGCGACCCGAGCGACCCGAAAGAGTCAGCCGGCCAGAACGAGCGGATAGGTCGGACCGAGCTAGTAGGCCAGAGCGTACCGAAAGTTCTGATCGTGCTAGTCGACCAGAAAGAGCTCCGGACCGTGGCAGAAGCCCGCGAGATGATCGCAGCGGACGCGATAGCAACGTCCGTGAATCCAGTGCCCGTGACGAACGTCGAGATATGCCGGCACATTCCAAATCGATTCCTAAACCAACCGGATTCGGAGCAGGACTGCACGATGATGATGATGATTTCGGATTTCGCGATGAGCCGATTCTTCTGGAACAAGCGGAATTCGTGACGGTTGACGATGACGACTTGGATGCATCTGGTTCGGAGATTGCGGTTAAAGATTTGGATGATCGCGAAGCGCGACCCAAACGTCGTCGAGGGCGAGGACGTGGACGACGTAGCGGGGGAGTCGCCGACGAAAAGGGTGAACGAAGCGAGTTGGACGGAGATGAGGATGGGAGCGAAGTCGTTTCCAGAAATACGAAAATCCCTTCTTGGCAAGATGCGATTGGAACCTTGGTTGCCACCAACATGGAAAACCATCAACGCACACAGAGTCATAGCCGCAACTCGCGAGGCAGGGGCCCTCGACGCGACCGATAACGGCCAATGGCAATCCACTTTCGCTTTGAAAAAGTGTTTTTATACGGGAGCGGCATGAGCCGCCCCGCGAATCCCTAGGTGAGTTGTGACTCCTCAATGGACATCTTGGGCGGTTCCGCGACAAAATGGATACCATCGAGCTAACGGCTTGGGGTTTAATTCTCGCTAAAGCATGTTACAATTTAAACAACGCCGGTTTAAACCGACTTGTTCTTCGCGAAAAGTTCACGAAAAAACGGTTTTTCAGTTTAAAAAGTAACCAATCCCGCCTGTTTTTGCTTTGGAGTAGTACTTATGTTCACGCCTACGGTTTATGTGATTGATGACGATGAAGGATCGAGGAAATCGATCGAGTGTTTGTTCAACGTCCATGGAATCCACACGGCTACGTTCGAATCTGCCGTTGCTTTTCTGGAGACAAAAGTCCAGCCAGTGGGGTGCATTGTTACCGATCTCAAAATGCCGAACATGAATGGATTAGAGCTTTTGGAGAAGTTGCGCGATGCGGGATGGAAACTTCCGGCAATTATCATCACCGCCTTCGGTGAAGTTTCATCCTGCGTCGGAGCTTTGAAAGCGGGAGCAGTCGACTATTTCGAAAAACCAGTGCCACCCGAGACGCTGATCGCCCGAGTAAAAGAGTGTTTGATTGCAAGCGAGAAAAAGTACGAATCGTTACTTGCTCAGCAAATCGCGGAGAAAAAGATCAAGAGTTTGACGAACAAAGAAACTGAGGTTTTGGAACTTCTGGTTCGAGGACTATCGATGAAAACGATCGCCGCCGATTTTGGTACGAGCTTTCAGGCAGTCTCGCGACATCGCCAACGAATCCTTGAAAAGCTAGGAGTCGAAGGGGACGTAAACATGGTTCGATGGGTACTTGACCATCGTCGTGCTGTCGCTGCTGGTTAGGCGACGGGCCCTTACGTTTTTTGCAACATTTGCGAAACCAATCGATCTCGTAGGACGATTCCAACCAACTGTCCCGTGGAATTAACGATTCGCCCCAGTTTGCTGTTTTGAGAAACCATTTTATTAAGGACGGCAATATGTCCGTCATTTTCCTCAAACGTGGATACTGCTTTTAGCTTTGGCGGCTTGAGATGCCCACTTAGTTCATTGGCGTCGTAGTAACCCACAAGCCTCTTGTCGCGTGGGTGAAGGACTGGCAAAATCAGTTGATTGGACTTCAAGACGATTTGCTTTGCTTCGTCGATTGGCGTGCCAAGTTGAACGGATCGCAAGCCTCGTAACGGCATGCAGTATCGGGAAATCGGATCGCTTCCGTAAGCAAACATATTTTGAACAAGATCTCGCTGCACGGGTTCCAAGAGTCCTGCCTGTTCCCCTTCTTCGAGAACCTGACGCAATTCACGCCTTGCGAGGGCTGGTCGAATCCTGAGGGGCTCTTCTCCTAAGATTCGTTGAAGCCAACGGCTCAGAAGATAGAGTATCCAGGTCAACGGCAGCGCAATGATCGTTAGCAGGAACAGCGGCCATCCGGCTTTTTGAAGCAATCGGTGAGGTATTTGGTGGAAAAGGCTCTTTGGCAATAGCTCGCAGAAAATAAACAATAGCGGCGTGCTCAATATACTGACGGCGATATTCACTCGCGGGTCATCGTAACCGAAGATCTCGAGCACGAGCCAAGCAACACCAACTGGTACCGCATAATTTGCGACTGTATTTCCAACGAGCAACGTGGAAACAAAGAGTCCAGGATGGTTCGTAAGCCAAAGCAACCCTCGGGCGACTCGCGACCCATCGACTGCATCAAGAACCAAGCGAACACGTGGAACGCGATAAAGCCCTGTTTCCACTCCGCTACAAAAAGCGCTCAAGGCACATGCGCCGAGAATGAGCAAAATCGGTAGAATCAATGAATGCCTCCGGATTCATCGAGCGAAATATCAAACTCGGAGCTTGTGATCTGAACAAACATTTCACCACGGCGAGGTATATCCGTTACCTGCAATTTAAACGGTCCCCATTCGACTTGATCGTCGACTTGAGCAATACGCCGCAATTGGCTTTGCAGTACGCCCGCGATTGTTGCATCGCGAGTTTCCGGCAACTTGATTCCGAGTGATCGTTCCAATTGCTTTACTCTTGTAGCGCCTGTTACTTCCCATTTGGCTTCGCCTGTCATCGCAAAAAGAGGCCGCCCCATTGCATTGATGGCGGCAGAAGGGCTAGCGAAAACCGCTTCGATGATATCCTCCACGAACAGCACTCCGATGGTATCTCCTCGTTCATTGACAACGATGGCCACTTTGATGTCTAGTTTGAGCAGCATTTGAAATACGGACGCTAGGCTTGCGCACCAAGGTACATAGACTGCGGGAAGGGTGACGGGCACCGAGCGTTGCTCTATGGAACGTTGCAGTTGCTCGATCGTTGTTGTGGCGGTGACTTCGCTATCCGACTTGGATAATACCAAAACAATTTTCTGGCGGCTCTCATCAAGCGTTTCTTGGCTTTGCTCGTCCATCCATTCTTGAATTTGACCGAGAGTAGCTGGTAGAGTGATGGCAGCAAACTGGCTCTTGGGGTGCATCCAGTCGGGCGTTTGAATGTTGGACAATTGAAGAATGTTCTGAAGAATACCCTTTTCCAAATCGATCATTTTCGAATCGGTTTCGCTCAATTCAATCGCTCGCTCGAGATCGGTGGTTTCCAACACGGACTCAGGAATGAGTCCTGGCAAAATCAGTCGTCGACAAACATCGTTGATCGCTTGCATCGCAATCGCCAACGGGCGGACGGCTTGCATGATCAGCGACATCGGAATTGCAATGAAACGCCCGATCTTGAGCGGAGCAAGAACGCCAACGCTTTTTGGCAACAATTCACCGAATAAAATGACAATTGCTACCGTTGCAAAGCCAAATACAAACGACCAACCATCCCAAGCATCGGTTTTTGTCATCCACGATGAAATCACATTGGCGCACGCAAAAAAGGTGATATTGATAACTAGGTTGCAGAGCAGGATGCAGGACAATAGATGCGATGGGTTGCTGAGCAGTTTCTCGATGCATTTGTCGCTAGGTCGCGAAAGATGCAATTGCGATCGCTGTGCGGTTGTTAGAGAAAACAACGCAGCCTCGCTTGCCGAAAAGAGCGCCGACAAGGCAAGCATCGCCATCAGCGCACCGATCGCTAAAAGCCACGCGATCGGGCTAACGTCGTTCACGGTTGGCAACTTACATTTTCCTAAAGTAGCAGTTTATTCTTCGTCTGCAGTTCTGGATCTTCCAAGAGCAAAGTCAAATTCGCTCAGCGCCGGAATCATCATGGCTGCGGTTGCAAACGCGTAAGAAATCGACACCACACTGAAAACAGCTAATTCTTGGTCCCTCAATATAAAGCTGGTGATCGCAAAAAAGGTAAGGAAAGGTAGCAAGAAAGAACTGATCGTGATGGCAGGAGATGGATTTCTAGAACCGATCGCGACATACAACCCCGTTCCTCCACCAAGGATGATGAACAGAAACGGAGCGAGTTGTCTTCCGAACGAACCCCGAAACATCAACATGATCAACATGCACGTCGCGACTCCGAGAAACAAAAAAAAGACAGTCCCCAAACTGGTTCCAATGGCTATCCGGCTTTGTGCGTAGATCATGCCGCAGTGGATTCCGAGCATGGCCACGAAGAAATCCATCACCAACAAAGTGACAAGGGTGAATATCAAGTTCTCGCTGCTCAACGCGGACTGACTCCAAAGGTAAAAACACAACAAGAGTGGGGCAACCACCATTTCTTTGGTCACATACAAAATGCCACAAATCTTGCCGAACAGGAAATTTGCGGGTGAAATCTCCGTCACCAACAGCAAATCCAACGCACCGCCATCTCGCTCGTTGGTGATCGAGTTTACTGCCAATGCATTGATGATAATTAGTGACAATACAAAAAAGGGTGCAATAAGAGCCACTGTGGTAGGAACCAGTTCCTCCTGAAACGAAGTCGCTTGGAAGGCTACACCATTTAGGATGTATTGCCGAAGACCTATTCCGACCATCAAGCCGATTGTCAGATAGGCCAACTGAATGATGAGGACTTTGCGTCCGTATGCCCAAGTCCGTATCTCGCGCCAAAGTACAGGGTTGTTCCAAACGCGTCTCGGCGCTCGACTCTTCCAAACTCGCACGACTCGCGAGTTGTCCACAGTCGCAGTCTCGTTCGAAACAAGTGCGACTGCGGGTTCATCGGATTCGGCATTCACCGCACGTCGCTCGCGCGATGGATTCCAAATCCTTAGCCGTCTAATCGAAAGTACCGTGAGTGCAAAAGCAATTCCAAGCATGCATACGCCTGAAAGCATTGCATTCCCACCAGGAACGGAAAACGGCAGGATCGATTTGGAAGCGATCGGTTGAGTCACATCCCACACGGCCCTGAGCGGACTGGCCAGCGTGGCGAAGGAGGGTGAAACAATGGAAAATTCGCCAGCGGCAATGACTTCACCCAAAGCCAACCACAACGCGATAATGAGCATGGTGACCGCAATGGTTTGGAACGTTTTTTCACGCCAAAAGGCAATCGTGGCTCCGAGCGAAGCGCTCGCTGTAATCGCGCACAGTGTGACCCAGGTGCACGACAAGACCTGTTCGATCGAAACACCACCAAGCAAAATGATCGAGAAAACGATAGGCAACGAGGCAAAAAATGCATTTAACGTCGCAAGCAATCCTGCCCCTATTTTTCCGAGCACCACTTCCGAATTCGTCAGTGACGTCATTAATAGGAGTATCAGAGTTTGTTTATCCTTTTCATGACTCACCGCAATCGAGCCAGACAATGCGGCCATGAAAAGCAAGACGATCAATTGAAACGGTGCGATTAACTGAAAAATAAGCACACCAAAACGAGCCAAGTCACCTGCGTTTTGGACCGGTTGAATTCCTGCAAGGAGCAACCATGTCGTGCAAATGATGGCAAAGAGCATCATCGCAAAGACGACGCGATTGACGAAATGACGTCCGCGGCGGGGAAGAGTAGCGGTTTCTCGTTGAAAAATAGGTCCGATCATAACACCGAGTTTAATTGGAAAGGCGATCCAAGACCATGCCCAACTTGGAAGCGTTCAATGTCGGCTGTGTCTAGGCCGACAAAAGGTGCAGGCACGCTCCGCCGTGCCGTTCGCAGTCAAACTTTTGCCAGGATTCTAGGTGGACGGCACATGGAATATGCCTACTACTTTGACCAATCGAACCAAGCTCTACGCAATGACTTAAGAGAAAATCGAAAGTTTCCTGGAAAAGTTCAGTTTCGGTTGCGGATTTGATGGAGCCATTGTCGCGTATTAGCCGAGTAACCAAGCAATGGTTCCAGACTGCCGATGGATTCTGGAGCAAGTTGCACCTATTAGGATGAATCATGAGCTATCTGAAACACTGGAAATTACAACGTTCCCCCTTTTCTATCCAAGGGAACCGTCGAGCAGTGTTTACCGGTGGGGCGATCGAGGAAGCGATTGCCAGAAGTGAGTTTCTGGTGGACCAACGAAAGCAACTTGGTTTGCTCATGGGTCCGTCAGGCGTTGGCAAGACAACCTTGCTCGAGCACCTTGCCTTCAAGAGACACTCTCAGAATCCAAGGGAGTCGATGATTCGAGTTGATTTGAGGTCTTCAAACTTTCCCTCACTAGCAGGACTGATGGCAGATGCCCTCGGACTGGCTCGCGGCCCATCGGATTCCAATGTTTGGGGCGCAGTTCAAGATCACTTGTTTTCCGCTTCTGCAATCGGACATCGGACTATTATGGTATTCGACAACGTATGCGAAGTTGACGATGACATTGTTCAGACGCTGTCCAGCCTAATATGCTCGAAAATGCCATGGTGCACATTTCTAAGCGTCGATGACGAGTCACTGGTGAATCTACCTCGTTGGATTTTGGAGCAATGCGATCTCAAAATTGAACTTCCAGCTTGGGATCTTGGGCAGACTGCGGACTATTTCGAATTTGCAATTGCACGCGAAGGAGGTCGTGACGATATGTTCGATGGCCAATCGATGACTCGCATTCACGAACTTGGCGATGGAATTCCGAGAAAAATTTCTCAAATAGCGGAACTTGCCTTGGTCGCAGGTGCGGTTCGGAAATCAGAATGCGTCACTTCGGAGCTGGTGGATCAAGTGTGCAACGAATTTACATTCACCGTCGGAGCGAAATTCCCAATAATCTGGGAAGATCAACGATTGAATGCTAGATAATCCGAGTAAGAATTGAAACAGGCCAAAAAGCCTTAAAGGAACATTTTTTCACTCAAAAACCCACTTAGGGAAAGATATTCCGATTTGGCGTTGAGGCCTAGGATGGGTCACTGTACAAGTGAACTTTTCGAATTCAAAAATTGTCGTTATTGTCTTGTCACAAAAGGCCGAATCTGGAACTAAGATTCGTAGAACCTGAAAAAGGCGTTTGCCAATCATGACTACAAAAACGATTCAAATATTTACGATCGAACAAGCGAGAGCCATGCTCCCGTTGCTTCGTCTCATCGTGACAGATATCTCACTATCGCATCGTGAGTTGACAGAACGGAAATCCAATCTGCGACGAATGCTGCGACGCAATGAAGGCAGCTCTCGTTTTCAAGTTTACGACGCCGAGATCGTTGAAATCCAAGAAGACCTTCAAAACGAAACGGCGCACCTGGACGACTACGTGAGCGAGCTAGAGCAACTGGGAGTTATCCTCCGGTCGGCACACGATGGCATTGTTGACTTCCCTGCCCAAATCGATGACACCCCCGCGTTCTATACTTGGCAAATGGAGCAACCCGACGTTTTAGAATACCATTGGGCCGATGAGTCGACCGCAGATCGAAAACCGATCCGACAGAAATTCGATTGAGGCGATGTGAAACCCCAACTCGGCGACGACTTCGGTGTAGAATAAGGGGCTCATGGTTCCAGGTTGCGAGACAATAAACGCAGGCTTGAATCGAACGCCACGTCCCCGGCTCGGCAGGAACTGATAGAAATCAGTTTGAACCTAGCCAAATTGACTTCTCCGAAAAGCAAATGGTTCATGCCATGGTTTTAATCCATCGACATTTGGCAATGCTCCTGATGGTTCTCGGACTGCAAACATGCGTCACTGCACAAACGGTTGACTGGACGAATGGTGTCTTGCCCATCCTGCAGTCGCGGTGCATCGAGTGTCACGGACCTGACACACAAGAATCCAAGCTTCGTTTGGATACGATGACAGAAGCGTTGCGAGGCGGCAATTCCGGCGAACCAGTCATCATCCCGGGGGATAGTCATCGCAGTTATCTCGTTGAACGCATTACCAGTCGCGATCCCATCTTGCGCATGCCACCCGATTCGGCTCCCTTGTCCGACAAAGAGCAAGCGTTGCTGAAGGCTTGGATCGACGCCCCACTTCTGTGGACGGAGGCCAAGGTTGCACTTTCGAAAACGGCCATCACCCACTGGTCCTTTCAACCTGTGGTTCGCCCCCGCGTTCTCGATCCCGTCGATGCAAAGCCCGTCGATGCAAAGCCCATCGATGCAAAGCCCATCGATGTCCTCATAGCCGCAAAGCTTCGCGAAGCCGGGCTCACCATGTCGCAGCAAGCGGAAAAGCGACGTTTGATTCGGCGACTTTTCCTTGTAATGCATGGCTTGCCCCCAACGCAAAAACAAGTCGATCATTTCTTAGCGGATCAGCGTCCGGATGCTTGGAATGAGCTCGTTGATCTTGTATTGGATAGCCCTCGATACGGCGAAAGGTGGGCCATGCATTGGTTGGATATTGTTCGCTTCGGAGAGACAAATGGTTTTGAAACCAATCGCGAGCGTCCCAATGCCTTTCCATTTCGCGATTGGGTGATTGCTGCTTTCAATTCGGACAAGCCGTATGATCAGTTTGTTAAGCAACAGATCGCAGGAGATGTGCTGGGCGAACCGGTCGGAACCGGTTTCCTAGTGGCTGGCCCGAATGACATCGTAAAAGGGCAAGATCCTTTGCTTGGTTTGATGCAGAGGCAAGACGAGCTCACGGATATGGTGAACACGACGGGAACGGCCTTTCTCGGTTTGACAACCGGATGTGCGCGCTGCCACAACCATAAATTCGATCCGATCTCTCAATCCGATTTTTATGCCTTGCAAGCCGTGTTTGCAGGTGTCGAACACGCAGAACGCAAACTGCCGCTGAGCCCAGACGCGACACGTCGTCGCACTGAAATTGAAGATGAAATTCATCGCTTAAGAAATGACCTCTCGCAGTATGCTCGCCAACGCGGTAGCCGAGACTCCGTCAACGCCAAGGAAAACATTGAGGACTTTCCAGCGACTGAGGCTAAGTTCATTCGATTCACCATCTCTGCCACCAACGCAGCCGAACCTTGCATCGACGAACTGCAAGTGTTTTCGGACAATCAAAATGTCGCACTCGCAAGCAACGGAGCATCGGTACGGTCCTCGGGTGACTACGAGCATCCATTGCACAAACTCGAGCATATCAACGATGGGCAATTTGGGAATTCGCGAAGTTGGATCTCGAGTGTTCGTTCAGGCGGTTGGGTCGCGATCCAACTTCCTAAACCCTTTCTTGTCGAACGGATCGTGTGGTCTCGCGATCGACAAGGGAATTTTTCCGATCGGCTTGCGACCGACTATCGCTTTGAAACGTCCTTGGACGGTGACGAATGGAAGCAGGTCGCAAGTTCGATCGATCGCATTCCATTCGGCAACGGCAAAATGGAAATTCAATACGACTTCGCGGGATTAGGTGAAGTCGAGATGAAAGCAGCCAAGAATTCCCTGGAAAGGATCCAATTGCTCGAAAAAGAGAAGTCGATTCTGCTTGAGACCGCCAAGGCGTATGTGGGTAGTTTCAAAAAACCCGAACCAACGTATCGACTTCACCGGGGCGATCCAACTGCGTCACGCGAACAAGTCGCACCGGGGGCAATCGCAGCCTTGGGGGAATTGCGATTGGATAACGCGTCGCCAGAACAACAGCGTCGACTGGCGATTGCAAATTGGATCGTTAGCTCCGACAACCCGTTGACTGCCCGCGTCATGGTCAATCGCTTGTGGCAGTTTCATTTCGGAATCGGGATTGTGGATACGCCCAGTGACTTTGGGGCCAATGGAACTTTACCCTCGCATCCGGAATTGTTGGATTGGTTGGCAAGCGAGTTCATGGAATGTGGTTGGTCACTTAAACACATGCATCGGCTCATTTTGACGTCGACGACTTGGCAACAAGACAGCCGTCCTCGCAGCGAAGCCATTCAAAAAGATTCGACGTCGCGCCTGCTCTGGCGGTTCCCTCCGAGGCGGTTGGAGGCGGAAGGGATTCGCGATTGCATGCTGGCAGCCTCGGGCAAGCTAGACTCGCGTATGGGTGGGCCGGGTTTCAGCGCATTCGAAGTCGAGCTAGAAAACGTGCGTCACTACTTTCCGAAGAAGGACTACGGTCCAGCGGATTGGCGACGCATGGTTTACATGACCAAGGTCCGCCAAGAGAAGGATTCCATTTTCGGTGTGTTTGACTGCCCGGATGGTAGTCAAGTCACCCCGAAACGCAGTCGTTCGACCACTCCCCTGCAAGCCTTGAATCTCTTAAATAGTCGGTTCGTTATGCAGCAAGCAGACTTTCTCGCAGAACGAATTGAGCTTGAGGGTGGCAGCATGGAACAACGTATCAGCCTAGCGTACGAACTTTGTTTCGGCCGCACGGCGAACAACTCGGAGTGTACCGAGGCAATCGCGTTCGTTGCAGAACATGGCTGGCCGTCATTTGCCCGTGCGATGCTGAATACCAACGAATTTATTTTTATCCCCTAGACGAATACCTATGCAATTTGATCGGCGAATGTTCTTAGGGTACACGGCGAATGGCTTGAGCGGCATTGCGCTCGCTGCTTTGTTGCATCGAGAGGGATTGTTGGCTGCGGACAAGTCTCCGCAGTCGCCTCAGATCGACCCTGCCGCCCCCTTTGCGGCTCGTCCCCCACACTTCGAGTCCAAGGCGAAGAACGTATTGATGATCTTCTGCTCCGGTGCTTGCAGCCAGATCGATACCTTTGACTACAAACCAGAACTGATCAAACGGCACGGCGAGCCGATGCCTGGGGCAGGAGATCTGGTTACGTTCCAAGGAAAGCAGGGAAATTTGACGAAGAGCCCGTGGGAGTTCAAGCCCCGGGGCCAGTGCGGAAAGATGATCTCCGAACTCGTCCCGATGATTGGCGAGTTAGCAGATGACCTATGTTTCATTCATTCGTTGACTGGAAAAACCAATACGCATGGACCCGGCGAGAATTTCATGTCGACCGGTTTCACGTTGGATGGTTTTCCAAGCGTTGGTGCTTGGGTTGCGTGGGCGCTCGGGACCGAAAGTCAGGACCTCCCATCGTATGTCGCAATCCCAGACCCTCGCGGAACGCCACAAGCCAGTGTTAATAATTGGGGATGCGGCTTTCTGCCTGCCGCCTATCAAGGGACCGATTTCAACGCTTCGAAACCGTTGCGAAATTTGGTGAGACCACCCAATGTGCTTCCCGTAACGGACGACGCCACCCGCGACTTCGTGCAACGCATGAACCGTCGGCATCTCGCAGAGTTTCCTGGCGACAGTGAACTGGCCGCGAGAATTTCGAGCTATGAGTTGGCGGCCAGAATGCAATTAAGTGTTCCAGAGGTCACCGACTTGTCGACCGAATCTGCGGCAACCTTGACGATGTATGGCGCTGACGATTCGGTTAATAAACTGAAAGCCAACTATGCACGCAACTGTATCCTAGCTCGTCGCTTGGTCGAGAAGGGAGTTCGGTTTGTCCAATTGTTTAATGGTGCCTATCAAACAGGAGGTGAAGGAGTTAGCAATTGGGACGGGCACAAGCAACTTCAAGAACAGTACAGCAAACACGGGCCGGTCCTCGATCAGCCCACTGCGGCCTTGCTCAGGGACCTCAAGCAACGCGGTCTGTTGCAAGATACGTTGGTGGTTTGGTGCACCGAATTCGGACGCATGCCTACATTTCAAGCGGGCGCAAGTGGACGCGACCATAACCCTGCCGGTTTCACCGCTTGGTTGGCGGGGGCAGGTGTCAAAGCGCCATTCAGCTACGGTGCCACCGACGAGTTCGGATACAAAGCCATTGAGAATGTTGCAACCGTCTATGATTTCCACGCAACAATCTTGCATCTGCTCGGAATCGATCACGAGCGACTTACCTATTACCACAACGGAATCCAACGTCGGCTAACCGATGTGCACGGCCAGGTCCTGAGCGATGTTCTTGCGTAGAGTCGCGCCAGGCAGGTGCAACCGCGCAACCTACAGGAGACTAATCGTTACTCGTTCCCAGGCTCTGCCTGGGAACGCATTGGTGTGGAGGCTCCTGCCTCCCGAGTTCACAAACTAAGGATGCATTTCGGCGAGGCGGAGCCTCGCTTGCACTCTAGTACCAGGCAGAGCCAGGTAACTAGAGTGCACAGCGCAACAAAACTGGCAATCCGTGCCGCTAGGAGGCTAAACAAGGTTCGAAGTTGTGATAGGCTTCGCCTGAAAATGGCGCCAACCATGCATTGTCAGTTTATAATACAACTCGACCTCAATCTAGGTCCACGATATTTACTAAGGTGCTTACATGATCCATTTTCGTTTTCTAACGACCATTCTTCTGAGTGTTGCATCGCTGGTTGAAATCACTTGGGGGGCGGACGAGAATCGCGACTATTTCGTTTTTCTGACGACCGGCAAATCGACACAAGGAGTAGCAACGGAGGAGGTTCAAAAGAAGCAGCAAGCTCATCTTGAGAATTTTGGTCGACTAGCCAAACTGGGTTCGCTGACTGCTGCGGGGCCCTGTGCTGATCCCGGTAAAACGATTCGTGGAATTGTTGTCATCAATGCCGATTCGATACCGGACGCGGAGTCCAAGTTTGGCCCTGACCCCTACGTTTCGGAGGGGTTCATGAAGTCAGAGCTTCATCAATACGAAACAATCGCGGGCAAGTTGCAACTCGTTCTTGAAGTTACATCCATGGAGGAAAGTATCATCGTCGTATTGAACCGCGGAAGCAAATGGTCGACTGAACAATCGTCACCTTTTAAGTCGAGTTGGACAGCCTTTGCAAAGGAGCGACATGCATCCAAAGCGTTAGGCTTCGCGGCTCTTTTCACAGATCGATCCAACAACGAGTCCAAGCGTCTGGGAGTCATGATTTTTCGCGGTAAAGAGCTGACTGCGGTGAAGGCCATTCTAGAGTCCCACGAGTTGGTACGAAACGAGATTGTGGGTTTCCAAGCCTTTCCGCAGTATTTGGCAAAAGGGGCGATTGCGGATTAATTGCTATTCCCGATGTTGGTTGATCATCCAACTGACCGACACTCGCAGTATCGAGAATAGCGTCGCGGTTGATTTGGTTAATAGAGTTACAAACTGACAGTCTACAGCGAGACCATTTCGTTGCGTTTGGGTGCTCCCACATCGGCAAAACCCATCTGCTTGAATTGCTTCGCCAACGCATGCATCTGAGGCAACTCGCCGTGCACTAATCGTACTCGACCGGTACTCTCGACCGCTCCTCGTAATAGAAACTCAAAATCATCTTCGTCGGCGTGTCCTGAAAAGCCATTGATCTCGGCAACTTCGATCCACTTGTTCCAGATTTGACCGTGAAGCCGAATGATGGGTGTTGGTGAATTGAGCTGTGCACCGACAGAATCCGGAGCTTGATAGCTCACGAGAATGATGGTCGAGCGGGGGTCGTCAATATGGTATTTCAAGTGCTTGACGATGCGGCCCCCTTCGCACATGCCTCCCGATGCAACGATGATGCAAGGCTCACGTTGTGTAGACCGAATACTCGCATCGTCGTCGGACTCAAGCCATTCGCATGCCTCGCCAACAACCGCCGGTTCAAGCAAGTCCGAGTACTGTTGGTAGACGTCATCGATCTCCCTTGCGAGCGGGCTGTCGACGTAAATTGGCAATCGAGGCAATAGCCCATCAGCCATCCATACTCTCAAATAATTGAGTACGAGTTGGGTCCTGCCAAGACTGAAAGCAGGGATCAATACTTTGCCACCGCGAGCGACCGTTCTTGTTACGATATCCGCCATCTTGGCTGCCATACCCGCCAGCGTGTCGTGCCGCTTGCCGCCGTAGGTGCTCTCGCAGATGATCAGATCCGCAGGCGGTACTTGAGAGGGCTCCTCGAGAAAGGGTATGCCCCGTCGACCAAGATCGCCCGTGAAGGTAACGGAGTACTCGCGTCCGTCTTGCATGAATGCAACTGCAATCATCGCGCTACCAAGAATATGTCCTGCGTCGATGAATCGGAGCTGGGCATCGGGGTTGACGTCAATGGTTGCCAAATAATCCACTGCAATGCACTGGTTGATCGCCTTATCGACATCCTTGCGACCAAAGAGAGCAGGCGGCATCGACCGTCCCCCACGGCGAAACGAGCCGCGGTGGTTATTGCTTTCGTCCTCCTGAATTCGAGCAGAGTCTTCCAGCATGACTTGAATCAAGTCTCGCGTGGCGTGCGTACAATAGATTGGCCCATCGAACCCTTGTCGGACAAGATTGGGGATGTTTCCACAGTGATCTACGTGAGCATGACTTAGAAACAGCGCGTCGATCTTGCTGGGGTCGAACGCGAAATGTGCGTTGCGGTCATTGGCGGTATGACGTGGACCGCGGTGGAGACCACAATCTAAGAGGAATCGGTGCCGCCCCGATTTGATAAGATGCATGGAGCCGGAAACAGATTGGGTCGCCCCAAAAAAAGTAACGGTCGGAGGCCCAGAGCAAGATTCATTCGTAGAGTTCATGCAGACATTGTACACCATCATTATCAATTGCTAAGTCTTGATGAATTCTGGGGGTGACTTGAACGCGAGTTGTCAAAAAAACGAGAAAAAACGATAGACTTATCCTCCTCCCTACCCTTAACCTAGATTGAGTTCCTCGAGGATCGCTATGCATACCCTGTTTTTTTTGATTGCCATGCAACTCATTGAAATCGAGTCTTACCAACCGGTTATCATCGCTCATCGAGGTGCTAGCGGTTATGCCGTTGAACATACCGAAGCGGCAAAAGCAATGGCTCACGCACAAGGAGCCGACTACATCGAACAAGATGTCGTTCTCAGCAAAGACGGCCAGTTTGTGGTCTCGCACGATATCACAATGGAGGAGACGACCGATGTGGAGCTTCGATTCAAGGATCGGGCTCGCAAAGATGGGCACTATTATTTTGCTGACTTCGCCTGGAACGAAATTCAGCAACTCGCGATGCACGAACGGACTCGCAAGGGTTCGGATGCGCCGTCGATGCCTGGCCGCTTTCCGGGAGGTGCAGGTCAACGCGTCTTGCGATTGGTCGATGAGATTAAGTTGATCGAAGGCTGGAACGAAACGACCGGACGTACAACGGGGATTTACATCGAGCTAAAGTCTCCTGCGTTTCACAAAAAGGAATTCAACCGATCCATGGGCGAAGAGCTTTTGAAAGTGCTTGCGGACGTCAAGTTCGATAGCCGCAAATGCTTCATTCAATGCTTTGAGCCCCAAGAGCTCATCGATTTGAAAGAAAGGCTCCATTGCTCGTTACCTTTGATCCAGTTGCTCGGGAAGAGCGTTTCACCCCAAGAGATCGCGGAAATTGCCAAGTACGCACAAGGGATCGGCCCTTCGCTTGAACTGCTCGCGACACGTACGGCGAACGACAAGATCGAGTCGACTGGCCTGGTCGAGTCCGCAAAAAAAGCAGGACTCATGGTTCATCCCTACACGATTCGAAAACACTCGCAACCGAAGTGGTCCGGATCGCTGGATGAGACCCATCGCTTCTTGCTCGACTCGCTCCATGTAGATGGGTTCTTTACAGATTACCCAGACCTGGGACGCCGTGCCGTAACGGAACTTTCCGCACGCAATGGTTCATAGACCGTCCACAAACTAATAGCTCGGACGCCACAATCCCACAGCCTTCAATCTTCGGCAAGTCTCATTCATGTAGAAGATCGCAATCGCTTCCGGCGAATCCTCAACGTTGCCACCGCAACGGTATGAGGGAGTTCTAGCAGCGAACCGTTGGCTCCGATGGGGCAAGCCCATCGGGGGCCAAAACTCCTTTCTACCAACCTCGTCCGACTCTGCCTGCTCGTCCGACTCTGCCGGTTCGTCCGACGTCGCCGGTTCGGCCGCACGCCCCCAGTCGGCTGGTCCGACTGGAGCGTACGGTTTGCAAGCTAGCCCATCTCGCTACCGACAAAGGCTCCCAGACGGGCTTGTCCCGTCTGAAGCCAAAGGTTCTTCGATGCCTAACTCCTGACTGAGTTCATGTTATAGATTCCCGTAGTACCAATGTAATAGCTCGGACGCCACAATCCCACAGCCTTCAATCTTCGGCAAATATCATTCATGTAGAAGATCGCAATGGCTTCCGGCGAATCCTCAACGTTGCCACCACCAACGCTTAAGTGAAGGTGATCAGGCATAACAGAGATGCTCGCGAGCCGATCGCTTCGATCCAGTGCGATTGCTTGGCAAGCTTCAAATAGAGCTGCCAGAAACTGCAAGTCGCGAATGCGATGACGCCTATCGACAACGAGGACCAAATGCAAGTGATACCAATACCGACCGCTGGCGACTTCGATTGGCAAGTTCCATTCGTTACCGTCCGTCCAAATACTGGTAAATTGCTTAAGCGCTTCGGCGAAACGAACATCGACGAATCCTGCTGCCTCAACTTGATTTCCGATATAGGCCTGAACGTCTGCAATGGCGTTATCGCCAATAGCGCGAAGCGATACCTTTCGAGAGAACTTGAAGGGGACTCCACGGGAACGAAAAAAGTGGTCGATGCGTCCCTTGATTCGGGCAACGATAAAGGAAGGAAACGCATGAGGTTTTGAACTGACGGTAACCTGCCATTGATGTTGTTCGCACTTGCGCTCCAACAATCGGATTCCATCTTTCTCCCACGCTTGCGATAGAACTTGCCAGTCAGCGTTGGACATCGTGGGCATGAAACCTTGTGATGGCCATCCGGTCCAGGACCACCGCAACGCATAGGCGGGAGTTGTTGTTTCAGGCGAATAGCAATCCGTGTTGGACATCTTGAACGTCCGCGATAGAGGATGGTGGATGGTTTACTGAATTGTATCGCGGAGTTTGGAAAGTTTGGAAGCTGGTGGAACCTAATTCACCGCGCGACGCAAGGTCGCGGGGGTCTTTTGGTTATAGGTTTCGGGGAGTTCTAGCTGCGAACCGCTGGCTCCGATGGGGCAAGCCCATCGGGGGCCAACACTCCAGTCTACCAAACCAATCTCGTCCGACTCTGCCTGCTCGTCCGACTCTGCCTGCTCGTCCGACTCTGCCTGCTCGTCCGACCTCGCCGGTTCGGCCGCACGCCCCCAGTTGGCTTGTCCAACTGGAGCGAACGATTCGCAAGCTAGCCCATATCTATACGTTCAAAGGCTCCCAGACGGGCTTGTCCCGTCTGAAGCCATAGGTCTTTGAGCTTCATTTCTTCTATTAGATCTCGGTACCTAAATCACCGCGCGACGCCAGCTCGCGAAAGTCTTTGTCCCGTCGAGTTGATTTAGACTCAAATTGAACATCATCTAGCAAAGCAACATCGCCGTCGGCCTGAGCAATGAGTCCGTTCATCCGCGACTTTTGAGAATCATCCAATTTTGCAATGAATTCGGCGTCAGCCACAGCATTCTTTTTTGCCGTCTCGGCTAGCATGGCTTGGATGGCTGTGAAATAGTCTCCTCCACCAACACCACCGCTAGGTCCGGAACTTCTCTCGAACATCAGCGGCCATACTGGCCACTCGAAGGTGTCCAAGACGTATTGTCGTACCATCATGATACTGGCTCCGGCTTGAAACGAAGCAGCTAGGGAAATCTAGTTGTCGCGGAATCCCACCAGCAAACAAGCCAGCTTTCGGTGATTCGCTAGGGATTATCCGTTGTCGCGACAAGGGAAAAGTCGTTGTCGAACTACATTATCTTCAACACCAGTTTCAGGTAGATTTAGGACTGTCGCTCGCCCATCTATCACAACGGACAAACAATGCAATGCTTCGATCGATTCCTGGCTTTATTCGGCTGACTTCGCTGGCGACCCTATTTGCGCTGCCAATCTTTTTCTGCGTTTGCATATGCCAAGAACGAACTGGGATTGCACAATCGACCGAGTCGCAACGGGTTGTGTCTTATTCCCTCGAAGGCACAATCGTTGACGAAGACGCTAGACCGATTGCGGGAGTCGAATTGATTGCGTTTTTATTTAGTCCATCGAGCTCTAGTGAATCGGAAAGAAGGCATCTCGCCACAACGAATGAAAAGGGCGCATGGCGATGGGAGTCGTTAGAGCATCCGAAGATCTATTCCATACAGGCCAGAAAGACTGGATACTTGAACATTGAAATTCCGCTTGCGCAGCAACAATCAAACCTTTCCATTTTGCGAAAAGCCAGTTCCATTCAAGCCTATGTCGTCGATGATCAAGACCGAGAGGTCGAAGGGGCGATCGTGTCGAGTGTTGAATCTGGCTACGACTTTGCAGACCCACCCGAGCTGACAGCCAAATCGGACAACCGTGGATGGTTTGAGTTGGGCGGAGTTCAGGCACTCGGTATCAATCTCCGGGCTATACTCCCAACGGGCGAGGCGGGCTCTTTGAATAATCTCTCTCTATCGAGCACGAGCGTGCCAGTCATCGAGCTAAAGAAACCAGCCCCACTCGAATTGATTGTTAGGGACAATCGAGCGAAGCCCATCTCGGATGCGTTGGTTCGCTTAGGCTCGTGGGAAAAATCCGGTGCGATTGAGTGGTCTGCGCGAACCGATGAACAAGGCAAAGCCCATTGGCAAAACGCTCCGATCGGGGCCTTGACGTTTGAAGTGCAAAAAGATGGTTTTCAAAACGCATTCGTTCGCGAAAATCATAAGGCTCGACATTCCATCGAGATTGTCATGTTTCCCAATCGCATTTCAGAATATCGTGTGACGGATGCGGACACGGGTGAACCCATTGAACGATTTATTGTTCGATATGCAATGGACCCACCGCTAAGTCGCCAAAGCCGTGAGGAAAAACCCATGGACGGGGATTTGCAATTGACTCTTCCCAAGCAAGCCTTGCTCGGTGCAAACGGTAAATTCACGCTCCAAAACATCGACTTTTTTGACAAACTGAATATCGAACTAATCGCCTGTGGATACCAACGACAGCGGGTTCGCATCAATAAGAGTGACGCCGAAAACTCGCCGATTGATTTTCGCCTACGAAGCCCCAGTCCAGAGATAAAGGACACCGCTACCATTCTCAATCCGGACGGGTCAGTGGCTGCAAATGCCAACGTAGTGTTCCTAGCAAAAGGAACAATGGAGATACCTTCCAAAACCGATCCACTCATCGCTTCCCTGTCTTGGCCCGAACATGCTTGGCAGCAAACGAATTCAAAAGGAAACTTTCGACTCAATGCTAACCCCTCGCACGCATTGCATGATTTCATCGTCGCTTGGAACGATGCGGGATCGTTTGTCGGGCGGCTATCCGAGCACAGTAATGGCAGCCAGATTCAACTCAATGCTTATTCAACGTTAACCGTTCATTTGCCACAGGAATCTTCTCGAACACCGTTCAGCAACTTCTTCATTCGACAGGAATACAAAGGAAAACGCAGCTATTCGATCCTAGCGATTTCGACAGAACTAGAACGCGACGAATCCAATGAATCACTTGTTTGCAAAAGTGTGATAAGCGGAAAAATTGTCGTGCTGAAACGAACTTGGGACGCTCGGTTGGGTCGATTTCATTCGACGGAAGTGCCATCTTTGGAAGTCAGCCCTGGAAATTGGCTGACTTTCGAATCGACCGACGCACCAAAGTGAAAACTCAAATGCGTTGAGCTGAAAGCTGGCTCGATATTTCAAACGCGATCTCAAGCGCCTGTTCGAAATTGAGCCTTGGATCGAGCTGCGTTTGGTAAGCAACTCCAAGATCCGATTCCGTCAATCCTCGCGAGCCACCGATGCATTCGGTCACATTTTCGCCTGTCAGTTCCAAATGGGCACCCCCCAACATGGATCCGCATGCACGATGGATGGCAAACGATAATCGGAGTTCATCCACGATATCATCGAATCGGCGTGTCTTGCGTCCGTGCGCTGTTGAAACGGTGTTTCCGTGCATCGGATCACATACCCAAAGAACCAATCGATTCGCCCGTTGAACCGCTTCGATTATGGGGGGTAAGGCCGCCTCAACCTTGTTACGCCCCATGCGGTGGATCAACGTTAGGCGCCCTGGTTTGTTGTCCGGATTTAATCGATCGATCAGTTCGAGCAGTTCATCCACATGCATCGACGGTCCAATCTTGACCGCCACAGGATTGCGAATACCACGAAAGTACTCGACGTGTGCGCCAGCGACCATTCGAGTGCGTTCGCCAATCCAAGGCAAGTGCGCACCAAGATTGTAGTAACCGATACCGCGCACGCTCGGTCGCGTTAATGCGGTCTCATAGTCCAGATGCAAGGCTTCGTGCGAAGTAAAAAAATCGACCCGCTTCAGCTCTGCCGTCGGCTCTCGCAGAATCGTTTCGACGAATCGAATCGCGTCTCCCAGCGACTTAACCAACTCGCGATAACGAGCTGCGACATCACCTTTCGCCTCGTCCACAAACAAAAGATTCCAATTTTCGGGATAGTGAAGATCGGCGAAGCCACCTTCGCTTAGCGCTCTGACAAAGTTAAGCGTGAGTGCCGATCGTTCGTAGCCTCGCAAGAGCAGCTCAGGATTGGCTTTCCGAGCTTTCTCCGTAAATTCAAATTGGTTCACCAAATCGCCACGGTAACAAGGCAGCGTTACGCCGTTCTGAGTTTCGGTGTCGCTCGAACGGGGCTTGGCATATTGACCAGCCATCCGGCCAACCCTCAATATGCGTTTTCGCGAACCAAAGACAATCGCCAAACTCATTTGCAACAACAGTTTTAGCTTGCTTGCGATGGGCTCGGTTTGGCATTGATCAAAGGTTTCGGCACAGTCGCCCCCTTGCAGCAACCAAGCATTGCCTTTTTGTGCGTCTGCAATTCCGTCATGCAGATGATCCACTTCCCAACTCGTGACCAACGGAGGCATTACGCTGATCTGATGCAGCACGTTCGCAAGAGCGGCTGGGTCAGGGTACGTGGGCTGTTGCGAGATGCGGAAGGACTTCCACGATGTGGGGGACCAAGGCTGAGACATGGACAAACACTAAATCTAGTTCATTGAGAAAACGTATCCGGTCGATTCTAGCTGAGTCGACACGAACATCCGAGAAAAAACCGGACGATAGAATAAGCCCGAAACGTTGTCTCGAAGAGTGCAATTTCACTGAATCTGTGGGATCTTTAACAAGATCCACACCATCCAACCCTAATTCTTAGCCGTCACGCAAGTGTTTTTGTCGAAACAAACGAAGGGCGAGAGGCAGGTTGAAAGAACCCGGGCGCAGGGTGGCACGCTCAGAAACTGTCATTTTAAGGTAGCAGGCACATTCCATGTGCCGTCCGCAGTTCAAAAACCTTTGGTTTTTGAGGCTACGGCACACGGAGTGTGCCTGCTACTTTCCAGCAATAAAAAAACTCCGTAGTAAGTCTACTACGGAGTTTCGATTTGTGGTTTTGGATCGAGTGTAGACCACCCATTCGCAAGACTATTTGGCTGGTGGGAGGATAACCGAGTCGATCACATGGATGACACCATTGGAAGCGTCGATGTCGGTTGCGAGGATCTTAGCATCGTTTACAAATGCACCCTTATCGGTGACGGTGATCTTCACAGGTGCACCATTGACTGTACTTGCGGCCTTAGCAGCAACTGCGTCTTCCGAGTAAACTCGTCCGGCCACAACGTGGTAGGTCAAGATGGAAGCAAGCTTTGCCTTATTTTCTGGCTTGAGCAAATCAGCAACAGTTCCGCCGAGCTTGGCGAAAGCTTCGTCGGTAGGTGCGAAAACGGTGAAAGGACCCTTGCCGCTAAGAGTCTCAACAAGGCCGGCAGCTTGTACGGCTGCCAACAAGGTCTTGAATTTACCGGCTTTGGTAGCGACGGCAGGGATGTTATCGGTGGCTGGCATCATAACCGTGTCGATGATGTGAATGACACCGTTGGTGCAAGCGATGTCGGTGGCGGCAACCTTGGCTCCGTCAACCGAAACGGCTCCACCAGCAACAGCGACGTCAATTCGTTGACCATCCAAAGCAACTGCGCCCTTGACCTTGACGACGTCAGCAGCCATGACCTTGCCCTTGACCACGTGGTGGGTCAAAATCGCTGTCAACTTGGCTTTGTTTTCTGGCTTGAGCAGATCAGCAATTGCACTTGCTGGCAACTTTGCGAACGCTTCATCGGTAGGTGCGAAAACGGTGAATGGACCAGGACCTTTCATCGTTTCAACAAGGCCTGCGGCACCGAGAGCTGCCGCTAGCGTCTTGAATTTTCCTGCTCCAACAGCGGTGTCAACGATATCCTTATCAGCAGCAAAAGCGAACGATCCTACGCTCGAAACGGCAGCAAGTGCCAAACTGAACAACTTTGTCTTCAACATTAATCTAAATTCCGTACTGGGTTTTTGTGAGGTTGCCTTGATATAGATCAAAGCAGATGTTTCGACGGTCGCGAGCCGATGACGGATTATACGGGTGGGTCAACCGAACGGATGCAACTTTTGGTATTTTTATTTTGCTTTCTTTAAACCTTCATTTTCTGAGCATCCCAACGGGCGACGCGGTGCAGGGTCGATTTATTCCGGATTCCAGGTGGACGGCACATGGAATGTGCCTACTTCTTTGACTTTTGTCGGCTGTGGCTAATCGAGGCCGCTGATCGTCGCACCGTCTGACTATGCTAGCCAACCTGACTGCCCAAGTTATGATCGACGCCGAAAGGCACTACACTTGCCCTCCATCTTTGAATCGCGACAATAGAGAGGTTTGTTCAAACCTCCCATAGAATCGAGTCGGTCGATGGTTTTAGTCAATTGCCACACACTCCGTTCGCTAGCGTTTCTGTTCGTGATGGTGATTTCGCTCTTCGATCAAGACTCACGTCTTTTCGGCCAGAATATTCCGGGGCAGTTCGAAGCGATCGCCGGAACGCCCTACGGTGTAGCTCGATTGATGATACCGGCCGGTCAGGTCGAATCCACCGCGTCGCTCCGCATAGTCGTCAGCGATGTCGACGGTCGGGTCATGTTTCCGGCAGTCGATTTGTTGACTAGCGATCCGCCTGAAGTGAATACCGGACGACAAGTGGATCGCCCGATCATCGGGAATGGTGCCCTCATCCAACGTATTCGATCCGCCATTCAAAACGCGAGAGAACAAATTGACCCCCCTGAGATAATCCGGGTACAGTTCTTGTTCCGAGGCAGCGAACCGTTTCAGGTTCGTATCTCAGGTGACCTCTCAACGACAGTCGATGTCAAGCCGAACAAGGGTGTCGATTGGCAGTCGAATGCATTGACGTCCCAAAGTTCCGTCCAGAGGTCCTTAAGCACGTATTCTCCCCCATTTCAGTCGCTACTTCGATCATGGTGGGACGGCTATGTGCAACAAGCCAAGAAACAGATTGAACGAAGCGACTACCCTACGATCGTCGAAAGTTACTTGACTCAAATCCTTGCATATCGGTACGGATTCCCGTTGCCCGAATTGATCAAAAACGGCAAAGCTTCAACGCAGAAGCAGTCGGACCCACTTCCGACGATTGCACTTGTTGCTGGCGTCGAATCGCTTCGCGCCGAAATTCTGCAGGAATCCCTTCGGCAACCGCCATCAAGCGATTTTAGGATTGTGCCGACCCCTGCGCCGCCTCGCTGGGTCACAGTTCCTGCCCCGGACACACCTAAAGACCTAGAGATCGAGCCGATTTCAAAGATGGTACCGCCCGAGTGCTACTATCTGCGATTTGCAAGCTTCAGCAACTATCTATGGTTTCAAGAGCTAAGCCAAACTCGAGGTGGCGACCTTGCTCAGATGGCCGTTCTTCGAGGTTTCAATTACGAGACGAATCGACGAATGGAGAAATTGCTCAATACCAAAACGACCATGGTCGCAAAGCTCTTTGGCGATTCCATCATTGGCGATATGGCAATTATCGGCCAGGATCTTTACTTGCAAGAAGGCCCATCGCTTGGCGTGTTGTTTGAAGCCAAAAATATCGCGTTGCTAAAAACATCGTTAACTCAGGAACGGTCTGCGGCTGCTAACCAACTTGGCAAACTAGGCTGCAAATTGGAAATGGTGGAAATCGGTGGCGTTCAAGTTTCTTTGTTGAGTTCCCCCGACAATCAAGTTCGTTCGTTTATGGTCGACCGAGGCCCGTACGTTTTCGTTACGTCCAGCAGACGATTGGTTGAACGATTTTTGCAAGTTCACGGAGGAGAGCCCTCGCTAGGTGACTCTAGGGCATTTCGCTTTGCCAGATTGATGATGCCGCTTGAGCACAAATATGATATTTTCGTTTATCTGTCTTCGGATTTCTTCCGCAATATCGTCTCGCCCCAGTACCAGATCGAACTGCGACGTCGCCTTAGAGCGATAGCAGCTATCGAAATTGCAGAAATGGCCAGCCTTACCTCCGCCGCAGAAACGGGTGTCAAGCCAAGTGTTCCCAATATAGATCGATTGATGGCTGACGGATATTTGCCACCCTCATTCCAGCACCGCGTCGATGGTTCGCAAACGCTTGCCTATTCTGGTAGTTGGCACGATTCACTGCGAGGAAAAAGAGGTAGCTTTTTGCCCATCGCAGACGTGCCTGTTACTGAATGTTCCGTCGAAGAAGCACAAGCGTATCGAGATCAAGCGTCCTTTTACGCCACGCAATGGCAACAGACGGATCCGCTTATGGTGGGAATACGTCGCTATGCTCGCGACACCAATGATAATGTCGAACGCTTAGCGATCGAAGCGTATGTCGCTCCGTTGGGAAGTGAGAAATATGGCTGGCTTTCCAGTATGTTGGCTCCGCCAGTCCGCACCGAGATTCAGCTTCCGCCCGACGATGTCATTAATTGCCAAGTTCATTTAGCAGGATTAAGCACTTCGAAGTCGTATTCACCTGACCACGTGATGTTTACGGGACTGAAGGATTTGGTGCCACCCGTGCCGGGCGAAACCAAAGGGTTGCTCGCCACGCTTAGGACGCTGCAGTCGCTCCCAGCATATTTGGGAGCATGGCCACGCCCCGGCTATTTGGATCGGTTGCCTTTAGGATTGGGGGGCGGGCCGCCCGATGCGATGGGTTTCTCTCGTTTGCTCGTCGGCGCATGGCGTTGGCAGATGGGTGGTTTCAGTGTCCTGTCGTTCGATCGATCGATTTTGGAGAATTGTGCCATGCACTTGCGCCCTATCCCTGCGGAAGATTTTGCGCAGGGTAGACTCAGAATTGGTGATCTTGATAAAAGCAAGCTCTCTGCATGGTTTAATACTTACTGGTTTCGGCTTGCAGCCCAAACCACAAGAGGGAATCTAATGTTGTTGGATTCTTTGCAATCGCAACTCAAAGTCCCGGCTAGCGATTCCCTAGCCGTAGCCGAAGAGCTGCTCGATGCAAAATTGCAGTGCTCGCTAGGAGGGCGATACGTCTTGGATTCTACGCTGTGGACGACGACCGCGTGGCCCACGCATTTCCACATGGTGAACTCGAGTTCGGGCTCGCCTGAAACCACTCACATGGGATTCGATTCGACGAAATGCTTGCCTCCGCCTGAGTACAAAGCACCTTGGCTGGAGTGGTTTCGAGGAGCAAACTTGCATTTAACACAGTTGCCCGAACGCCTGATCGTTGTTGGTACGATCGACATCGAACCGATACCGATCACTGCAACCGAAGCAGCAACCGAAAAACCTGCTTCCGATTCGCTTCCAAAAATGAATCTCGATTTGTTCAGTCTCCCGTTCCAGTTCTTCCAAGGTGACAAACCAAAGTCGGAGAAGAACTCTGCAAAAGGAAAAGAGAATCCTCCCAAGGAGACTCGAAAGAGTTTTTGATGCAAGCGACCAAGCTTGTAATCGGAGTAGAC
>JAIPFP010000014.1 GCA_021736575.1 Pirellula sp.
TGCCATCTGGCTTTATGCCAGTGGTAATTGACCTTCGCCCTAGCATGAAGGTAACGATCCCCTGGGATAACCCCAGGGGCATTCAATGTATGCCATCTGGCTTTACGCCAGTGGTAACTGACCTTCGCCCTAGCGTGAAGCTAACGATCCCCTGGGATAAACCCAAGGGCATTCAATGCATGCCATCTGGCTTTACGCCAGTGGTAACTGACCTTCGCTCTAGCATGAAGGTAACGATCCCCCGGGATAAACCCAAGGGCATTCAATGTATGCCATCTGGCTTTACGCCAGTGGTAACTGACCTTCGCTCTAGCATGAAGGTAACGATCCCCTGGGATAAACCCAAGGGCATTCAATGTATGCCATCTGGCTTTACGCCAGTGGTAATTGACCTTCGCCCTAGCACGAAGGTAACGATCCCCTGGGGTAAACCGGTAAACCGGTGCAACGCTTCATCTTTACCCACATTTCAGGGCATCGAAAACCAAGATCCGTTGTTTTTCGTGCTCGTGCTCGTGCTCAGTCCGAAGGACGGTGCTCGTGCAAGAAAGAAGTGGGTAAAGATGAGCCTGTCGGCTCACGCCACGGGAATAGTACGAGAGGCACGTACACGGATATTTCGCACCCGGGGTTGCAAGGTAATGAATAAGTTTGTCAGCCCAGAGGGTGCAAATCTCTGCCGGTTGCGTCAGCCACCGGACCACGCTGTCGTGTATACTTTAGCAGTTAAGTTCTGCTCCATTACTTTTGCTTTTCTATCATGTCTACACCTGTCCCAATGCAACTCTCGCGAATCATTATCACTGAGATCAGTGACAATCAAGTCATCTACTTGAAAGAAGTCGATGGCGAGAGGCAGTTCCCGATTTTGATCGGCATTTTTGAAGCGACCAGCATCGACAGGCGGGTAAAATCACCGGCACATCCGCCTCGACCTTTGACACATGACTTGATTGTCAACATTGCCGAAGCTCTTGGTGCTGAAATTGAAAGCGTGGTTATCTCTGAACTTCACGATCAAACCTATTTCGCGCAATTGAGACTGCGACGAGGTGAAGAGCTGATCGAGATCGATTCCCGTCCCTCAGATGCAATCGCCGTCGCAGTGACCTTTCAACCGCCTCTTCCCATCTATGTGGCCGAAGAAGTTCTAGAAAAGGTGACAGGAAAGTCGTAATGCCATTGGATTCAGCAACGCCGCATAAAGCGAAACGTATCCCATTCAAAGTCGATATCGCTGGCGTTATCGAAATCATGGGAACGTCCCTCTACAGCCATCCAAACACCCCGATTCGCGAGTTACTTCAAAACGCGCACGATGCGATTATGCGGCGCCGGGCTCGCGATCTTACCTATCACGGCAGAATCGACGTATTGCAAAATGCGGACGCTCGAACGCTTACCTTCATCGATGACGGTATTGGGCTCTCATCCAAAGAAGCGGAAGACTATCTTGGAACACTCGGGATCGGAATTACGGGGCTCATCAAAAAAGAAGCAACCGACGTATTTGATATTTCGATGCACTCCAACAAACGCGATGGAGGCAACCTCATCGGCCAGTTTGGCATCGGCTTGTTCTCGGCGTTTATGTTGGCTGACAAAATCGTCGTCGAAAGTTTGCGTTTCGAGGGAGAAGAAGCCGTGCGTTGGGAAGCAGGCGCTGGTACGGATATTGAACTTTCGACTTCCGATCGAACAGTCGCTGGCACTTCGGTTACGCTGTACCTGAAACCGAACTATGCCATCTTCGCGGATGATGCAGAACTCGTCGAGTCTGGTATCAAGCAATACGCAGACTTTCTGCCCATCCCCATTCATCTCAACCAATCCAACGCTCGCTCGAACTTGATACAAGCGGCTTGGCTCGAACCGACCCCAGACAATGACGCGGTGGAAGAACAGATCGCATCCTACTTTGGCGAGACACCGCTCGACGTGATTCCCATTGCTGTCGAAGCACCGGTCGCAATCAAAGGTGCGTTGTATGTTTCACCGCAGCGTACTCCGGGGTTCGCCGACGATGCAACCATTGCGGTCAGCGTCCGTCGCATGGTCATCTCGCGGCACATTCGGGAGTTGGTACCTATCTGGGCACCGTTTCTTCGCGGGGTTTTGGAACTGCCTAACTGCTCGCCCACTTCCAATCGCGAGGATCTGGTTCGAGACGCAGTCTTTGATTCCGTTTGCGATTCTATTTCCGATGAGATCTACGCGCACTTCGACGAACTAACTCGCAATCAACCGCATCGTTGGCAATCGATCTTGCACTGGCACCGCTACACGTTCGCGGGGATGGCAATCCACGATGAGAAACTGCGTGTGCTGCTGAGCTCAACGTACAAGTTCATCACCTCTCATGGTGAGCTGACGATTGAGCAGATTCTTGCTAGAAGTCGAGCGGATGCTTTGGTCGAGTCGGAGGCGGACTTTGTCGTTTGGTACAACGCAGACCGGCGACAAGAATCTTGGCTCAACGAGTTCTTCTCCAATAGCAGTTCGCCTTGTGTTCATACCCTTCGGAGTTTTGAAGAGACATTGTTGGCATCCATGCTCGGTGAGTTGACCGAAGAGCAAGTGGACTTAAGGCCGGCAAGCCCGTCCTCAGCCAATTTTTGCGAATCAATCTTGGGCTTGGATGAACGCATCGACGCGAGCGACGAATGGCACACGTTTTTTGATTCATTGGACTCGAATATTTTCATCGCTTCGTCCCCAAGCAAGCAGCCGGTTATCGCGTTCGTCAATGAACGCTATGAACTTTCCAAGACCTTCGACGATTTGCGAGAAAATGGTGAGTTACCCAAGGGCTTTCAACGATTGATCGACCAGCATTTTCAACGCAGTCCAGCAGGCAAGAACGAAATCATCCTTAACAGCGAGCACCGTTTAGTCCGAAGAGCCTTGGAACAAGGGACCGCGCATCCACTCGCAAGTGTTCTCCGTATCCTGGTCATCGCAGCCTTGAGCAAAGCTGGAGCAAGAATCAAAAGCATCGCGCAAGAACTCCAATCCGAGGATCTGGAATCCATCGCGGACGCTTTGTAGGAATCATGGTTACCAAGGATGACACAACTGATTTAGTGGGCGATTCGGTGGGCGATACAGTGAGCGATCCATTCGACGAGCGATTAAGCGATTCGATGCAGGAACCACTTCAACCTTCGCGAGCCTCCATCAAAAGCTTTTGGCTTGGATGCGTTGGCTTATCCACCCTTTCTTTGATCGGTACACTTCTTGTAGGCACATTGGTCGCCAAGTACGAATTTTCGTTTCTCGAAACAAGCCTGTGGACTGCAGCAAGTTGGCAATTTCTAGCTGCCTGGCATTTTTCTGCATACACCTGCTTGATGCCCTGTATGGTCGTGGGCTCTGTCCTGCGAAGCTCAATCCATTTGTGGCGTTTGCTCGCGGTTTCCCTCGCCGTTGGATTGCTGTTCAGTATCATTGCAGAGGTCAAATACTACGAATACGCAAATGCTTGGTTCGTACTCGTGGACCCTAGCACGCCGACGTTGCCATGCGCTCTCATTTGCGGTTTTGTCGCGAGCGTTTCGTTTGCAATCAATTTAGCACTCTGTGCTTGGTGGCTTCGTTTTTGCGGATGGCATATTGACCAAACCGCCGAAGGCGAGAGGCAGTTTGAAATCTAGCGGTAATATGGGTGGTACGCCTATGGTAGCAGGCGCATTCCATGTGCCGTCCGCAATTCAAAAACCTTTGGTTTTTGAGGCTACGGCACACGGAGTGTGCCTGCTACTTTTCAGCCTCTGAGCGAAAGGCGACTCTGGGACGTCCGCGCAGTTACTCGAACTTGACTGGCACGAACGGAGATCGAAAACTTGGGCCCAAGCAAGAGTCATTGAGTCCAAATCCAGCGGCTTGCTGTCGCGCACGGTTCAAATAGGGATTATCGACAAATTGAGCGTCAATTCGATCGACTCGAACATACTGAATGCGTCCATCAGAAAACAGAATGTTTGCAGCGTTTCGACCGTGTATCCAGCCCAAATCCTTGTCCGATTCAATCGGCCATAAGCTGTCCCCCATCACCGGGAAGACGTTATCCGAATCCATGCTTGGCGTGACATAGATTCCATCAACGACGTTTCCTAAGGTGAACGCATAATTGCCACCGACTGTATACCTCAAGTTGTTCTGAGTGGTCGGCGACGCGGCCAAAAAAACACTCACGGTTGGAATCGGTTGATCGATGTCGACACACTCCACAGCAGGACACCATAATCGACGCGAGAATGGCAGCAGCCCGGCATCCTTCAATCGAATTGCGTAAACACCAGCAAATGAAAGCGGACCAGAAACATCGATTTGTGGTAATCGATGTTCTCGGTCGCCATAAGCAAACTCAGTCAGGGCTTGTCCAATTTTTTGAATGTTCGACACGCACGTAACGCGTCGAGCGGAGTCCTGCGCTACTCGGATGCTCGGTAACAAAAAACTAAGAATGACTACCCCAGCCGCCAGCGTCACCAAACTGTCCAACCAAGCCAACTTGGTTGTTCGCGAACTTTCAAACAGTGGCTGCGACATCGAGACAACTTCCGACCCGTGCTCGGTCGAATTGTCCTCGGAGACTGCGTCTTGAATAAACTGCATGGTCGACGATGACAAGTCGGCCCTGGGTTCGAAGTGTTCCTCAGACAGTTTCAGCGGGTCCAACAGCCCTCGGAGATCTTGGATCCTCTGGTTCAATAGCGGATCCAAAGCGGCCAATCGATCGATTTGTTCTTGCTCATCATGGGACAATGCCATCAACAGGTACCCCAAAAGGGTTTCGTCCGAGATGTTATTGTTGTTACGACTCATCGAAGCGCTGTCAAAAAACAAATGAATCAAAAACCGTTGGTCGCAGGCTAACCCGTATCGACCGCCAACCCAGGATACTACGTCCCGCGAGCGGGTTGGCTATCATCCATACGCATCCAGATCTGATTCAGTTTGCGAATAGCGGTAAAAACGCGACTCTTTACGGTCCCAAGTGGAATTTGAAGAATTTCCGCAATGTCCGAGTATTTCATACCTTGATAAAAGGCCAGTTGGATCAGATGTTGCGTTGGCTCGCTCAGTTCTCGCAAGGCAACTCGAACTCGCGCTCCTGTTTCATTAAACATCGCCTTCTCGTCCGGAGTCGCTTCCGATCCCTCCAGATTTTGACCGATGGAGTCGTCCGAATCACTGTAAATCGATTTCGCATCGAGGCTCGTCGCTTGATGTCGACGATTGCGTCGCATGAAGTCAATCCCTTTGTTGCTGGCGATCGCGTAAAGCCAGGGTCGGAATCGACGTCCCTTTTCAAATTGATCGATTCGCAAGTGCACGCTTAAAAACGTGGCCTGAAAGACATCTTCCGCCTGCTGTACATCACCCAGGAATCGCCGCAAAAACGTGTAGAGTTCGCGTTCATATCGTTTGACCAGCTTTTCAAAATCCGAAGCACACCTCGTTTCCAAGTAGGAGGCTACCAGCTCCTCGTCGGTTGGTTCGCTAACTCGCGACTCAAAACCGGGCAAAACCGTTCCAATCGGTTCAAATTCCGTTTTCTGATTCATGAATGATCTCGGCTGATTTGGCTAATATGGAGGAAGAGTTTCCAACCAGACGGGACATTCCCAGTCCGCATCTAGCTAGGTTTTTGAGGCGAGATTCGTGCCGTCGGGTTTGGTTGGTCCCGGCGGCCGGTTGTCCATGCCTAATTGTAGTCGAATACGGTTGCCAAAGTCAAAGATCGGGCCAGCCTCGCGTCGAGATTTTTCCAGATCGTGCTAGCATTTTCGTAGTGTTATTCGCTTTCCTTCCAGAAAATGGGTATCACCACGTCGTTTCTTTCCGTGCTATTTTCGACACTTTGTAGCTAGCATGTTCTTGCAGTTTCTAATCCGTTTGGCCACGCAGGTAGGGACTTTGTCCTACCATTCTCCCGTGCGATCGAATTTTTGTTGTGCGGCTCGTTGAAACGCCGCACCTGCCTGTGCCAACTTCTCAAGCGTCTCAGCTTGACCTGCGACGCTAGAGTCGCGGGCGGCTGCAATCACCGTGTTGCATTCGTTTCCATCCATAAATATGGCTGCGTCCAGCAACGCCGCTTCGTCCTCGGCTGGAATCACCATAAATCCATGCTTGTCGGCGTGAATAAGTTGCCCGGGTTTCACGACGCGCCCAAAGACTTCGACTTCACATCCCCACCGCACCGGTGTCACGTGCGCATGACCAACACATAATCTTCGCGCGATCGCTTTGAAGCCTGCGTTGGTCATTTCATCCAAATCGCGAATGGCCCCATCCGTGATCGTACCTACACAACCCAGCGCGCGATGCGCATTGCTGTTGACCTCTCCCCAAAACGAGCCGATCACTCGCGGTTTGTCCAAGTCCTGAATGACCACGATCTTTGGTCCAGGTTTCTCTGCGACGTATCGACGATACTCGTTCCACGCATTCGCTTTGGATTTGTGATGACGATTCGACGGCTCCACAACCAGTGTCACGGCATACCCCACCATGGGCCCCATTTGAGGCATGAAGTCGCGGGTCTCTTCCAGATTGAATGCATCTGCTGCGATGTCGGACTTGGTGATCTGCTCCCAACCATTGTAAACGGTTGGCGTATTCCAACGCTTGAGTTTGAGTAGATCGGAATGAGGAAGGGTCATCGAAGCAGGTCCATTAAAACGAGGGAGCGAATCGCAGGCATGAGTCTATGCTAAACTATAACAGCCTTTGTCCTGTCCCGAACCCCACCTGACCGAAGCGATCCACTGCAATGGCCTCCTCCCGCTTTCAGATTTTCATTTCCGACTTTATTGCCGATTCGCTCGAAATTGAGCGAGAAATACTTGGGGACATCGCGGATGTGACCGCTTTGGACGCCCACAGCGAAATCGAACTCGTCGGCCGAATCGAGCATGCCGATGCAATGATGCTTTATCACAATCTCGCGATAAGTCGGTCAACGATCGAACGCTTGAAACAGTGCAGGTTGATCGTTCGCTGCGGTGTTGGATTCGATAATGTGGATCATGCCTACGCGCGATCGCGAGGCATCGACGTTGCTAACGTTCCCGACTATGGCACCGAAGAAGTCGCTGATTCCGCCATAGGCATGATGTTGGCTCTGACGCGGGGTATCAATTTTTACAATGTCCGAATGCGCGAGACTCCGGATCCATGGATGTACTCCACAGCGGGCAAACTATTTCGACTGAGAGGACGAACGTTTGGCATCCTCGGGCTAGGCCGAATCGGCAGCGCGACAGCGATTCGCGCCAAAGCCCTGGGAATGAACGTTATTTTCTATGACCCCTTCAAGCAAGATGGATACGACAAGGCTCTTGGCATTCGCCGAGTTGAGTCGCTGGATGAACTCTTGGAGAGCTCGTTTGTTCTCAGCATGCACTGTCCAAATACGCCAGAAACAAAACACATTATCAATGCCAAGTCGATTCAGAAGATGCCAACAGGGAGTTATCTGGTCAATACCGCCCGTGGGGCCGTCGTGGACGTGACCGCATTGCCCAATGCGATTGCAAGTGGCAAATTAGCTGGTGCCGCGATCGATGTGTTGGTAGACGAACCACCAGCACCTGACAACCCGCTGCTGGCTGCATGGAGAGATCCATCCCATCCTGCGCACACTCGGCTCATCATCAATCCGCATTCCGCCTTCTATTCCGAAGAAGGACTAGCGGATATGCGTATCAAAGGTTCGCAAGCCTGTCGCAACGCGTTGCTAGGCGCACCACTTCGAAACATCATCAATCGTTAAGCGATATGAGAAAACCTGAACGTTCTTTGGGCCGCCGCGAAGTCCTGGCGTTTGCCTGCACCCTTTCGATGATTACCTATTTGGACCGCGTCTGTTTCGGCACTGCGGCATCGTTGTTGGTCCAAGATTTAGGACTAAATGGTGACAGCGATCTGAAGTGGGCATTCACTGCGTTCGCTTTCGCGTATGCGTGGTTCGAGATTCCCAGCGGATGGTTGGGTGATGCGTTTGGACCGAAACGAACGCTGATTCGAATCGTAATTGGATGGTCTATCTTTACCGCATTGACCGGTTTGGTGGGACTTAAAGTGGGAGCCTTTACCTTCGGTGGTCTTTGGCTATTGTGTCTGATTCGATTTCTGTTTGGAATGGCGGAAGCAGGTGCGTATCCGAACTTGGCTCGTGTGGTTGCCAACTGGTTTCCGGCTGAGGAGCGAGGGAGGGCAAAGGGTTGGATTTGGATGTCGGGTCGATTCATGGGGGGCGCAACACCGCTCATCTGGACGCTGTTGGTGGCGGGATCCGCATACACATCCCCCCTGGTTTCTTGGCGTGTTGCATTCTTGCTTTTTGGGACCATCGGCCTTGTTTGGTGTTTGGCATTCCGCAGGCGATTTAAAGACCATCCGGTAATGCCAGACCATCCGGTAATGCCAGGCCATCCGGTAATGCCTGACTCCCAACCGCTCGACTCCCAACCGCTCGACCATTCCACTTCGAAACCGGTTGCGATTGCGACGCATGGTACAACAGCCAAAGTCGGACACGCGTTGCCTTGGAGATTGCTGCTAACGACTCGAAGTACCTGGTTGCTTGGCTTGATGTATTCGTGCGCGAGTTTCTCGTGGTACTTTAACATCACGTACATTTCCAGGTATTTAGAAACGCAGCATGGAGTGGCGCCCACCAGCATCAGCGGCGCACTTCTGAAGGGTGGGCCATTGCTGTTAGGCGGCGTTGGTTGCTTGATCGGTGGTTACTGGACCGACTTCCTTTTGCGACGTCTTCGCCATCGTCGTTGGGCTCGACGTATCCCTGCGATGATTGGACACGGGCTCTGCGGTCTATGTTACTTGGCCGTAATTCAATCCGATTCTGCATGGACGGCTGCACTAGCGATCGCGTTAGCAGCATTCTCAAACGATTTGATGATGGGAGCCGCTTGGGCGACGTGTCAAGACATCGGACAACGGCACACCGCCGTTGTTGCGGGCTGGATGAATATGCTTGGCAACTTTGGAGGTGCCATCTCAGGCTGGACGATAGGAACGATTCTTGAAATGTCCGTCGCACGTCAGGCGGCAGCAGAGCATGTCGAAGTCGTGGCGCTCACCATGTCTGCCAAACAAACAGCCCTATCCCATGGCTATGTGATTGTCTTTTTCGCGTTCACAGTCGTTTCATTTATCGCTATGTTTGCATGGCTATTTGTCAACCCCGAGCAACCACTAGAAGATAATAATGGTTAGCTAAGCACATCCGCATATGTTTTTCATACCAATTAGCCGTTGGGCGATAGCCCCGGTTTTCCAATTGCTCGACATTCGTCGAGAACCGGGGCTAGCGCCCTTCGGCTATCAGTTTGTTTCACTCGAAGACTCATACCGATGTGCTTAGTTTTAGTTGCGCTATGCCCCGCGTCGAAGGAATCGCGACGGCGGAGCGTCGTGCAACTTATCCGCAGCGGAGCGTCGCGACACTTAAGACAGGATACCCTTCACCACGTGCGATTCTTCGACTCCTGTCAATCGCGTATTTAATCCTCGGAACTTATAAGTGAACCGGCTGTGATCAATCCCTAAGCAATGCAGGATCGTCGCATGAAGATCCCGAAGGTGAACTGGGTTCTCCGTAATGTTGTAGCAGAAGTCGTCGGTCGCTCCATACTCGACGCCGCCACGAATTCCGCCGCCCGCTAGCCACACCGTGAAGCTCCGGCCATGATGATCGCGCCCCATACCCGGATCCCCCAACTTGCCCTGGCTAAACACCGTTCGACCAAATTCGGTCGCAAAGACTACCAACGTATCTTCCAACATGCCGAGTCGTTTCAAATCGTTAACAAGTGCCGTGGTCGGTTGATCAATATCACGACATTGGTTAGGTAGTTGCTTTGCAATCGCGATGTGTTGATCCCAGCCACGATGATACAGTTGCACATAACGAACATCGCGTTCCAGCAAGCGACGAGCCAACAAACAGTTGGATGCATAGCTACCTGGCCTCTGTACCTCGGGGCCGTATGCTTCCAGCGTTTGAGCCGACTCGCCGCGAATGTCTGTCAATTCGGGCACCGAAGTTTGCATGCGATAAGCCATCTCGTACGCGTGGATGCGAGTCGTGATTTCCGGGTCCCCCAATTCCTTGGCTCGCATTTCATTCAGTTCCGCCAAGTCATCCAAAAAATGGCGGCGCTGATCGGGTTCGACGCCCGGCGGGTTTTGCAAATAAAGAACGGGATTGGCGCCCGGTCGCAAGCCTACGCCTTGATGCGACGACGGAAGAAATCCGCTTCCCCAGAGTCGCGAAAAAATCGGCTGACCAGGGTTCTTTCCCGTCCCTTGGGAAACCATGGCTATAAACGCTGGCAAGTTCTCATTCTCGCTCCCCAATCCATAACTAACCCATGCCCCGATGCTTGCATAACCGGGTTGTTGGTTCCCGGTATTCATATAGGTAATGGCTGGGTCGTGATTGATGGCTTCTGTGTTGAGGCTCTTTATGATGCAAATATCATCGGCCAATGTTTGGATTCCCGGGAGCAAATCGCTGATCCAAGTTCCGTGCTGGCCACAGCGTTTCCCAGGCTTCAACGGTGGCACGATCGGATAGGTGGATTGTCCGGAAGTCATTCCAGTCAGTCGCTGTGTTCCCTTGACGGACGCCGGAATCTCTTTGCCTGCATGCTCATGTAGCATGGGCTTGTCATCGAATAAATCGACATGCGACAGACCACCGCTCTGGAAAAGACAGACAACTCGCTTGGCCTTCGGGGCAAAGTGTGGCAAGCCCGGTAGTCCGCCGACCGTTTTGGGGGCTTGAGCTCGAAGCAACTCCGGGGACATCAACGACCCCAATGCCATGGCACCCACTCCAAGGCTGGATTGGGTCAAGAATATTCGTCTCAGTTGACTTTGTTGTTGTGCGAAATGATCCATGATTAATTCTTCGTAAGCGTTTCGCTAAGATTGAGCAGAAGTGATGCGACTTGAGACCAAGCTGCGAGTTCCGCCGCATTGACCTGATTGCTGATCTTCGATTCACCTACCGAAAGGTACGCCTTTGCCTGGTTGATTCCGCCTCGATAACGTTCCCGCTCTCGATCCAGCGAGCGCGATAGGATCGATCGCTCCTCGGAAGTTGGGGTGCGACTTGTCGCCTCCAAGAACGCCCATTCAAGGCGGTCTTGATCGTCCTTGGCTGTCGACATTAGGATGCGTGCAGCGAAGGCCCTGGCTGCTTCAACGAACTGCGTGTCGTTCAGGGTAACAAGTGCTTGGAGTGGAGTCGTCGTGTTGCCACGCGAAACAGTGCAGACCTCCCTATTTGGAGCATCAAAGGCCATCATGTTGGGAGGCGGGGCCGTTCGTTTCCAATACGTGTAAAGACTTCGTCGGTAGAGCTTCTCGCCGTGGTCTTGGACAAACGTTTGAGCCGTAGCGGGCGAGCTACCATAGTGACTGACCTCACGCCATAAATCGCCAGGAGTGTAGGGGTTGACACTCGGCCCGCCGATGCGAGGGACAATCAAGCCGCTGATCTTCAATGCCGCATCGCGAATAAACTCAGCCGATAATCGAAAGCGTGGACCGCGGGCCAATAGCAAGTTTTGCGGATCGCGTTCCACAAGTTCGATGGTCGTCACAGACGTTTGTCGGTATGTGTCCGAAAGTACGATCGTACGAATCAGTTCCTTGACATTCCAGCCTTGGTCGACAAAATCGACGGCCAACCAATCCAGCAGTTCTGGATGCGTCGGCCATTCACCTTGAGAGCCGAAATCCGCTGGAGTTCCAACGAGTCCACGACCGAAAAGCATTTTCCAAAAACGGTTGACTGCGACTCTGGCGGTAAGTGGATTTTCCTTCATCACAATCCACTGGGCCAATCCCAAGCGGTCCCGGCTGCTCTCCGTTGGCATCGCAGGAAGAACGGCTAACGTACCCGGGCTAACCTTGTCCGTTGGTTTGGAGTAATCGCCGCGTTGCAAGACAAATGTCTCGCGTTGCTTGGCGGCTACATCCATCACCATGGTGGTAAAAGGCTTGGTCAAAACGTCGAGTCGTTCTCGAAGATTGGCTAACTCGATTCGTGAAGGCAAAAGTTCATCCGAGTGTTCCGCACAATACTTCCAAAGCGACGCATGCTGATCCTCCGATCGATCCTTTTCCGAAAGCTTCAGAATCGCCAGGATGTCCGATGGCAAGTCGGTGTCGTCATCCACACCCGTGATCACTTGCAATTCGATCGACTTTGCGACGAGGCTACGACCGTTGCCGAAGTTTAACTGTACCGTCAAATAAGGTGCCGAAACAGCATCGAAGGGTTCTGCGAACGAGGCTGTTAGCTGAACGGGGCCTGAATGATCAAGGTCGGGTGACCATCCGCTATCATTGCGAGGGTCCAAGCAACCTGCCGGTGGATTCGATGCTTCCCATGAATTTGCCGTCACATGATCGATGGCCATAAGCTTAAACAAATTGACTTGATCGCCTGGGACTTTGTCGGCTGTAACCGCAAGCGCGGTGAGCATAAAACTCCCTTTGACTTTTTTCTCATCGGGCGATTCCGATGCTGCTTTGGCTTTCTTCGCTTTGGCTTTCAGTGCATCATCGGGCCCATAACCCCAGCCGCCACCGGGTAGTTCGGCCATCGGATGCATGATCACTCGCAAACCCGTGATAGGTTGGCTTATCTTGGGTATCTCAGCGACCACGTCGATGGCTCCCATGGAACCAAATCCGTCCAAACGCACTCGATTGGTTGCTTCCTCGATCTCGAAGCCCGCTCCACGATTCGGTGTCGATACTTTTTTTAGCGAAACGGGATAGGTTTGCAAATCCTTGCCGCGAAGTGCCAGACTCGCCTGTTCGCGTTTTTCCCAAGCTGATAGCCGAGCAAGATCCATGGTTAAAAGCGATTTTTCGATCGCCTCGATCTGCTCTCGAAGATGCGGCACTTCGTCCGTCTTCAGAACCGTTCGGGCTTGAATACTAGGGCCAGGATTGACGCCTGCATTTCCGTCCAAGCCCTTGTCGCTGATCGTGTTGAAGAAGGCGAACATTTGATAGTATTCGCTCTGTTTGATCGGATCGAATTTGTGATCATGACATTGAGCGCAGCCCAGCGTTAAGCCCAAGATCGATTCGCCTAGCGTCTTAACTCGGTCCGCGTTGTAGTTCGCGAGATTCTCTTCCGGGATCGTCCCTCCTTCGTGGGTCACCATGTTGTTGCGTTGAAAGCCGGTTGCAATTTTCTGAGGATCGGTGCAGTTGGGCAGCAGGTCGCCAGCAAGTTGTTCCAGCAAGAACTGATCGTAGGGCAAATTGTCATTGAAGGCTTGGATGACCCAATCACGCCACAACCACATGTGCCGTCCGCCATCGATCGAGAAACCATTTGTGTCGGCGTACCTGGCGGAGTCCAACCATTCGATTGCCAGCCGCTCCCCAAAATGGGGACTCGACAATAATCGCTCAACTACTTTTTCGTAGGCGTTGTCCGACTTGTCGGCAACAAACGCGAGCACTTCATCGCCACTGGGTGGCAGTCCGGTCAAGTCAACGTAAAGGCGCCGAATGAGAGTTTCCCGATTCGCTTCCGGGGATCGCTTCATTCCTTCGGCTTCTAATCGAGCGTCGACAAAAGCATCGATAGGCTGTCGCGAAGGGCCCGAGGGCAATTCGTGTTTTACGGGCGGAATAAATGACCAATGGCCGGCGTAGGGCGCACCTTGTTCGATCCATCGCTTGAGCTTGTCCTTTTCCCCGTTGGTCAAACTTCGGTGCGAATTCGGGGGTGGCATGACTTCGTCGGCGTCGTCACTCATCACGCGTCGCCAAACTTCGCTTTTGGCTAACTGGCCGGGGACGATGGCAATGGTCCCTTTGCGATCCGTGTAAGCCGATTCGAAAATGTCAAGTCGCAGATCTGCTTGCCGACTTTTTTCATCGAATCCATGGCAAGCAAAGCAATTCTCGCTCAGGATCGGCCGAATGTCGCGGTTGTAATCCATCGCACGCTCACCAGCATGGCAAAGGTTGATGGACAGCGTGCTGCCGCATGCGATACCAAGCAGCAGACTGCTGAGAGCGGATCGAAGTAGGATTGCATTCATTCGTAGGATCTGCGGGAAGGAGTACTGGGCGGCCGGGCTTGGTTTGGCTGGCTTGGTTTGTTTTGGCTGGGAGCGACATTCATTGATCTTAAATGATACACCCACATCGCAACAAGAATATTCACCCTAATGAAAGTAATTCCGATTGAAGCTGGCTGATGATTGATGTCGCTGTGGTCAATGTCCCAGACTAACAACGCAAGTCAGCGTAGAGGCAGTACTTCCAGATTCTTTGAACCCTCGACCAATAGGCCAATTTGCGAAGCTCGCGTGGACAACGCATTGAGTGCCGTTTGCCCTGTCTCGCCCAGGTCAACTGTCCAATCGTTGACATACAGGTCAACGTGTTGCATCAAGATATCATCATCGAATTCCTGTGCGTATTCCCGCATCGTCTGCAACGTCTCATCGCGATGGGCAAGACCATACAGCAACGACTCCTTGATTACCGCTTGAACTATTTCTAACGTGTCCAATTCCAGTGCTCGCGATCCAAGGATTCCTCCAAGCGGTAATGGGCAATGCGTCTCCGATTCCCAACGACTGCCCAAATCTTCAACCAAGTACAGGCCCTCGGCCTCCCAGGTAAAGCGACCTTCATGAATGCAAACGCCAAAATCCGCTTTGTTCTCTTTCAGCATCGGCATAATTTCGGAAAAGACAACTTGCTGCACGCTGGCGGTGTTCGGATAGAAGAGTTGAAAGAGCAGTGTCGCAGTCGTGTGCGTACCTGGGCACACAGTCAACTGCGATCGTTGATTTGGAACATCATTGCGTTTGGATGACAGCAGTAGTGGGCCGACACCAAAGCCCAATGCGGAACCACTTGGCAAAACCCACATTCGATCCGCCAAGAGAAGGGCTGCGTGGAAGCTTGCTTTTGCAACATCGAGATCGCCACGAAACAATCGATTGTTGAGTTGCTGAATGTCGAGCAGTTCAACCTGGAAATCAAGGCCACGCCAATCAACCAACCGATGAAGCAATGCGTGAAAGGCAAACGTGTCGTTGGGGCAGGTTGAGATGCCTAGTCGTATGGTTTTGCTCATATCCCCAAAACCTCGAGAGCGTTGACTTCGACGGCAGCCATCGACTCTTGCATGCGCCAATTGGACTTGTTTCGATCGCCAGCTCGATTGGAAATGCCCCGAATGATTCTCAAAGGTGTTTTGTTGATGAGGCATGCTGCTGCAACCGCAAAGCCTTCCATGTCCTCGGCTATTGCATCAGGAAATTTCGCAAGACGCATTTTGACATCGTCTTCACATGCAGACGCCGCACAGCAGGTAAGCAATTGTACCGGTGACCCTCGCCGAATCGGGTTTTCTCGTAAGTTATCCATTGAGATAGAGTCTTTGATCTCAAATCTATCCTGTTCAGAACGCCAATGACACCAACCCATTTCTTGTGTGGTAACGTACTGTTCACCCGCTCCGGCTCCAACGCCATAACAGACTACTTCATCGAATTCGACGGAGTTTGCCACTTGCAGTTCTTGAGTCAGCCCACCCGCGACGCCAAGCAACAGGACCTTAGTGGGTCTATGTTTGGAAATGAGTTGCGAAGCGAGGATGCCAGACAAGATGGGTCCAAAACCGCACAACTCAATCTTGCATCCGATATCCGCGATTCTTTGATGGAAAGCGTTGGACAAGAAATCCAATTCCATTCGAGTCGGAACAAGCAATAACGTCGAGACCATTTAACTTGTCGAAACTAGGTTGTCGAAAAATTTCGTTCAGCGACTTGAGCGAGTCGTTGCCACGACAGATCGTCTCCTGCCGCTTCGAGGAAACTGTGCGCTCGATCCCAATCTGCTTCGGTCTGCATTTGAAATCGGAGTGAGTCGTCGGCTAATTCCAAGGGTAATGGTATCAGCTTTGTTTGAAATAGGGCAGGATGCCGTCGAATGATATCTGGAACATCGCATGGTTCGGTGGTGAGCTTTTCACTTTCCATTTTGCCAATCGCCATTGCCGAGCACATTTCACCGACAAGCCCCAAAGCTTGCAAGGAGAAGCTTGGGTGTTTCGGGGAAAAGAAGCCTACGAAGTCAACGGTGGGGTTAGCCCACCCTCGCGAAACAAGTCGATCGATCAAGCTTGGGTCGGTGAACGGGCAGAGGGGGCTAGCAAAGACAACCCAGTCCGCATTCAACCGATCCGAAACCTCTTTTGCCCGTTGACTGGGCGTGCTCAACGCACTAGGCATCCAACGCGCATTGCAAAGTCCAGTATTGCTGATCAGCTCTCGATACTGAGGAGGGCCAGTCACCACAATGGTCTCGACGAGCGTCGCTTCACTGAGCCGGCGGATGCACCACTCGAGAAGTGTAAGCCCATCGAGTCTACGCAGCGAAGCATCGACCCGAGTCGTATTCTTTTGATTGCCCGCAACAGCTAAATCAATCAAAGCCACGGTTTGTTTAGGATTCGTCGCCATACGATGCTCCGTGCGTGTGGGGGAGAGGCAGTGTGCAACGCGATTTGTATGCCGAAAGAGTTCAAAGTGGCAGTCAAGAGCGGCACTCGCGAATAGAATCAAGCTATCTCCCATTAAGGTTCTTTACAATAACCCAACCAAGGTTTAGTGCGGTTTTCCGAGACAACCGGCGTATCAGTAAATGCTAGCAGTCCGCCGCACAAGGCCGGGGGAATCGAAATACCCCAGCCTTGCCCTGGGGATCCTAAACCCGAAGCGTACGTATCGTGTTATGATGCTGCAAACTGCCGCTCGCCGTACTTGATCCTACGAAAAGTTTATGCATCACAAACCCTGCTTGCTGCTCATCCGACATGCTCAATCGGAGAACAACGCTCTAGGCGACGCATTTCGCGTTCCAGATCCAAATATTACTCCGATCGGTGTCGCCCAGTCCGCGAAGCTTGCAGAAGCGGTCAAAAAGTTGTCTCCCTCCGTTCTCTATTGCAGTCCCTTCCTTCGCTCGCTTGAGACAACGCGTCCCATTGTTGAGCAAACCGGCCTGACACCCATCGTGCGTCAAGACATTTACGAGCAGGGTGGATGCCACAGTGGGTATCAACCTGGAATGCGAATCGCTCAACGCGGGATGGGGCGCGTTGCGCTTGCCACCAAGTATGTCGGTTGGCAGCTTGACGAACGCATCAACGTCGATGGTTGGTACAATCGGGCACACTACGAAACGCAAGAAGAAGCCCGCCATAGGGCTCAACAGGTCAAGGAATGGTACGAATCGGAAACGCGAACTCATTCCCTGAAAGACCGTGTGGCCATGGTAATCCATGCCGATTTCAAAATGCGACTGCTGGAAGCATTCTTGGGGAACCCAAACGTGGAAGAGCATTTTGGCGAGATCGTCAACACTTCCATTTCTCAACTATCGTTGTCCAACGGTCGCTGGAAACTCGACTACTGGAACACCTTTACTCACCTGGAAACGGACCAAGTGACGGCTTAGTCTGAATGTTCCAACCAAGCCTATCGGCATCATCAAGTTTTGCCAACCGTTAAGCTTTAACATGGATTGAAATCGTAGTTGGGTTCGATAGCTGATCTTGTCCGAACAATGGGCCACGCAAACTCCATCGCGTAACCCACTCCAAGCTGTTCGACAAAATGACCGATCCAAACCGTTCCCCCTACACCTAGAAGTTACCAACCGTGAAACGCCGGTACCCTTCGCATCTTCGTATCCACGTCGAAGATACTGTTATCAATAACGCTGCCTCAAGCCCTCGAAACCGTATGAACGGCTTGTCGGGTCTAGAGCATGACGAGATTCGAGCGGTGCTCAAGTCATTCTCGGAGGCGACAAACTGGGCCGTTTGCGATCGTCCCAAGCAAGCGGAATCGCGAGCGGAATCGCGAAACGATGTTCCAAGCCCGCATCTCCCTCAGAGCAAAATGAGCAGAAGGTGGCGACTGGTTGAAACAGCGGTGCAGGATGGAATCGCGGATCTCGCCGACTTGGGGTATATGCCGTCGGTACCGATGGACAGCGCTCAGGAGTTGCTCGTCGCCATCGAACGCTTGGTCGATCGACTCGATCTGGCAGAGGAGACCGTTCGTCGCCAAGAGGCCGAACTCGCCACCTCGGTTGGGGTCACCAATCATAGCGACAGGCAACGCGAAACGGCGGATCGGTTGGAGTCCATTCTCGACAGCGTCAGTCGAGCGATTGGTGCCGTGGCGGGGGCAATTTACCTGCTGGACGATGAAACCTCGTCGCTCAAGCTTCGATCGTCGATTGGATTGCCCAAGAGTCGGTTGACCTGTCCGCCTCGCGATTTGCGTGGTTCCTTGGCGGACTTGGAGGCCTTGCTCGGAAATGCAGTGTTGCTCAACGACATTGAATTGATGCGGGATTGGCCGAGCCCTGAACCCTTTGCGTCCGCCCTCGTCGTGCCGATTGGATCCAGCACGATGCCTCATGGGACGATGTGGTTTTGGTCGGAAAACACGCGGTCCTACAGTCCAACCGAAGTCGAGGTTGCGAACCTGGCGGCGGGCCGCGTCATGAGCGAGATCGAACAATCAATCCTTGGACAAGAAGTGCATCAGTCGCGAGTCATTCAAAAGCAGTTTGACACGGCTAGCGTCACTCAAGCAAGCTTGTTGCCCAACAGCCAGATTCTGAACAAAGACTTCGACGTCAACGGTTGGACGTTTCAGAACGGAAGTATTGGGGGGGGCTTTCATCATTGGGATGTCAACCAACAAGAGATGATGACCATTGCTATGGGGAACGCTAGCCAGCAAGGTCCCGATGGCGCCATTGTGGCAACGGGTATTCAATCGATTATAAGAACCCAGTGGCAAGGGAACAGCAATCCGGTTGCGATCATGCAAACGATCAACGATACGATGTGGGGATTGCAAGAAGCGGATTGGAGCGCATCCTTGGGGCTCATTCAGATCAACCCGGCAACGGGATATGGTTCGATCTGCAGCGCGGGGGACATTCAATCGTTCATCATTTCGCATCGCGGCTTCCGTCCAATAGGGACTCCGGGACTTCGCGTTGCCGCTCAGCCAGACACGCTCTTTTCGAGCAACCGCTTTCATCTCCAGCCAGGCGAAATTTTACTCTCTTTTACTTCTGGAATATTGAGCAAATCGACAGAGCAAGTGCTTACGGGCCGACGAAACAAATCTCCTCGAACCGTCAGTTACGCAACGCTTGATCAAAACTCTCTCCTTCAAATCGTGAGAGAAATGTCGGAGGAAAAGGCGAGCGACATTGCTGGTTTCCTGGCGCGTACCCTGCCTACTTTCGATCGTAGCTCAAGCGACGGAGTCGATCGATCTCTGATTGTTGTTAAGAACATTCGCAATTCGCATAAGTGAGACATCGCCTACCAAAGTCAAAGTAGTAGGTAGGCAAATCGGTATGAGTCTTCGAGTGAAACAAACTATTTGCCGAAGGGAAATAGCCCCGGTTCTCGACGAATGTCGAGCAATTGGAAAACCGGGGCCATCGCCCAACGGCTAATTGTCGGTATCCAAAAAAAGCAAAACGGCCAACAAAGAGCTCGAAGTGGTGTTCTGCCATGGATTCAGTATGGCTCTTGCTGTTCTTGACCGTATAATCAGTCATCAAGCGCGAGTACGAATCGAGATTCGATACGCTCAATGCGTACCGCTGGATTCCTGCCTCGCCAAGGTCTTGCGATTCACCGCAAAGACTTTCCCTCCAAGCACTTGTGTATTTCATAGCCCTCTCCGACCTGAGTCGATTTTGCGCCACTTCCCGACTTCTTTCCACCCTCTTACGTTCGTTCCTTGCATCGCTTTTGTGATCATGGTTGGGTGCAGTCCTCGTTACGAAGCCAGGGTTTACGATGCGCCCAAGACGGAAACCGAATTTGTCCGGGAGCCGCCTGCCATGGCTTCTTCGCCCCGTCAATCTCCACCCATGATGGGTGCAAGCACCATTCCGCTGTCCGAACGAAGAATCCTTGGGGCAGTCATTCCCTACAAAGATGTCGCATATTTCTTGAAAGCAACCGACAAAACCGAGCGACTGGCGTTGGCGGAATCGGATTTCCGCACAGTCGTCGAACGTTTTGCGATCGATACCGAAAAACGCGAGATGAATTTCCAATTGCCTCAGAACTGGACATCCAAGTGGCGCGATGACGGTGGTCAGTTCAACGTGATCGCCGAATTCAACGTGAAAGCAGGTTCGGGCGAGCCGATCAAGTTCACCGTCACCGAACTGTCAAAACCCGCCGATGTGGCTGCATGGGACTCGTACTTGCTGGTAAACATCAATCGATGGCGCGGTCAGCTTCAGTTGCCGGAAACGGACTTGGTTGCCATTCGGAATGAGTTGCCGTCGATCAAGCGAGAGGGTTTTGCGTTGCCAGCAACTATTTTCGATGCAACTGGGGCAGGCAACGCTGCCTCTACAGGGGCAGGCAACGCTGCCTCTCCCCCCACGCCTGCATCCACAAGTCTACCCACGCCCGAGTCCCCTTTGAAACTGGCTTACGAAAAACCGGACTCGTGGGAGATTCAAGCTGCCAAACCGTTCCGTTTAGCCACATTTAAGATCGCGAACAGCGAACGCTCCGGAGAAGTCGTTGTGAGCTTGGCCAAGGATTCGCCAGTCCCAAATGCCGAAATGTGGTTCGAGCAAGTCTTGCAGCGCGATGATAAAGCCATTATTCGACCGCTCGCGACGAAATCCGTGAACGAAGCTGAGGAAATCCAGGCAGGTACTAGACCAGGCAAACTCTATTCGATCCGTTCGGGCGATGAGGCAACCGCGCCAGTCCTTTTGGTTGCGGCCATCCCTACCGGAGAGAACGAGCTTTGCTTGTTTGTCAAACTCAAATCCGATTTGCGAACATCCGAAGAACAAAAGTCCAACTTACTAAGCTTTGTTAACTCATTGCGATGGGAGTAATCAACGTGGCAACAGGTACTTTTAGCAACAATTCCATGGCCGGGGCAGCGACTCCGGCGGCTACGTTTGACCTTGCGAAATGGTGCTGGTACGCCTTTCGAGCGATGGGCTCGCTCAAGATCACTGTAACGATGTTCGCGTTGGGAACGCTGATTTTATTCGTCGGCACCTTGGCCCAAGACGAAGAAACGATCGTTGACGTCAAAAAAGCGTATTTCAATAGTTGGGTCGCGACCGTTCCGTTCGATGTTTTCCAGCCGCAAACGATATGGCCACACAAAGACGCTTTGCCGTACGCGTTTGCGATACCGGGGGGAGCATCGATCGGATTGATTCTGCTCGTAAACCTGATTGCGGCCAAGTTGACCCGATTCAAGATGAATGCCAAAGGGGGGCGCTTCGTTGCGGGCGTCGTTTGCACGATTATTGGCTTTGCGTTGGTGGCGTTGATCGTGGTCAGCGCTCACCTCGGTGATGGACTGCAAGGCGAACCGCCGTTCAGTTACGACTGGATTTGGTTTGGGGTGAAAGCGAGCGTTTGGGCACTGGCGATCAGTGCGGTTGCGTGGAGCGTGGGTTGGACTCCGAAAACCCGAGTCGTGCGATGGACCGCTTGGAGCATCACCGCCATTTTATTGTGTGTTAGCGTTTTCATCGTTTACTACAACACTTCGATTCGAATTCCCGATCCTGGCCTTCGAATTGTTTGGCAGTTGACGAAAAGTTTGGTGGTCAGCGTTGTCCTGCTCGTTGGGTTGCTATTGCTCTTTGGCAATCGCGGCGGAAATGTCCTCATCCACTTGGGAGTTGGCTTGTTGATGCTTGGCCAATTCATCTTTGGCGATGCCCAACGCGAGGAACGAATCACTGTTTTCGAAGGACAAAAGACCCAAGTCGCGTACGAACAAGATACGATCGAACTGGTCTTTATCGATGAGAGCAACCCGGAAAAGAACCGAGTGGTTGCGTTCGATCATCCGATGCTGCAAGCGGCTGCCAAACAGGGCAACTACCTCTCCTCGCCCGCGCTCCCATTTGAATTTCGCGTTGATAAATACTTGGATAGCTCCAAGGGTTCCTTTCGCACGAAACCTGCACGCCCAACGGACGAGGATTTTGACATCCAGGGTTTGGGCAAGGAGTGGGAAATTCAAGAGGCGGCTAAGTCGGGTGGTGCGAAGAGTGCCGTTAATTATGCGAGTGCGTTCATCACGTTGCGCGAGAAGGAAAACGACAAGCCGCTCGGACGATTCGTCGTTAGTCAGTTCATCAACGATTCTGCGGCAATGTACAAAGCAGCCTACGATCGCGTGGAAATCGATGGCAAACAATGGGAATTCGGGCTGCGTTTTCGCAGGAACTACAAGCCCTACTCGATCCTATTGGATGACGTTGTTTTAGAGCAGTACACCGGTACGGCTAAGCCAAAGGATTACTCATCGTTTGTTAAAGTATCGGATGCAACCGGTTTGACCGTTCAACAAGGGCGGATATGGATGAACAATCCGATGCGATTTCGAGGTGAGACTTTTTATCAATCGGGATACATGGGCGCGGGCGATAGTCCCAATGGAGTCGAACAGACAACCTTGCAAGTCGTGACCAACGCAGGCTGGCTGATTCCCTACGTGGCATGCGTGCTGTCTGGGCTTGGAATGCTTGTTCACTTTGGTGGTACATTCGGGCGATTTGCCTCGCGTTATGATCGAACATCGGCAACAGGCGTGAGCGATTCCGTCGCAAGTGTTACCGTTGGAAAAGCGAATGACAAATCGCGAATGGAAAAGAAATTAGGAGGAAAAGGACAGAAGGCCACAACGGGTGGTTGGTCGCTGTTGTTGAATCTTGGTGTACCGATTTTGATCTGCGGTTTGGTAGCGATCTGGATTGGCAGGAGCGCAAGCAAACCCAAGCTGGATCGCGAATCCATTGATTGGTATTCGATGGGCGAAATTCCCACACAATACGGTGGTCGAATCAAGCCTTTATCGTCCGCAGCGGCCGAGTTCATGGAAATTTTATCCAACAAAAAGTTCGCCTTGAGTCAAGAGGGGCATGCTTACGAACCTCAACACACGACGGGCAAAGCCATCGATGCAACTCAATGGATCATGGCGGTCTTTGCACGAGAAGAGTGGGTCCTAGACGCACCGCTGATTCGGATCGATGCGGTGGAAACGACGACAGCACTCGATCTCAAACGCCATAAATCGAATCGCTATTCGTACAATGAAATTCGGCAAGGGCTCGGCAAGATATCCGACCAAGTTCGACAGCTCTTTCAAACACGGCGAGAAAATTTCACGTTTGAGCAAGAGAAAATGGCTGAAACACTTGAAAAGTTGTTTGCCTTAGAGAATTTGCTCGACGCCTATACGCCGTTAGCACCGCGTATTTCGGCAGATGCTTCGGACATTCGAAGCGCCATCGAAAGACTTCAGCCCGAGGTGGATCGGATTCGAGCAAGAAGTCCGATTGCAATAATCCCGCCGCTGGTAGAACCGAAATTAACTTCGGGCGAAAAAGCGCCACCTGCCAAATGGGAACCGTTTGGGACAGCCCTTTTCGAAACGGTGAAACTTCGAACCGAAGGAGTTGATTCCAAGAAAGAGTCTGTGTTGAGTTTCATGGCTTTGATGGAAGCATGCTCCGCCGACAACAAAAAACCTGTCGAGATAAACAAGCTTGCTCAAGCCTTCAAATCAACCGTGCAGGGCGAATTTGGTAGTGTGATCAAGACCGACAAAGTTGCGTTCGAAGCTTGGTACGAGCATTTTGATCCGATCCTGATTGCGACGCGATTGTATGTTGTATGCGCGTTGTTTGCCTTGCTCAGTTTTGCGGTAGCCCGCAGCGCGTTTCGATCCACTGCGTTTTGGTTATGCGTCATTGCATTGTTGGTGCACACGACCGCGATTGTGAGCCGCATTTACATTTCCGAGCGGCCACCGGTCGTCACCCTGTATTCGGCAGCGGTGTTCATCGGGTGGGCGATGGTACTCTTCTGCACGATCACGGAACTGCTGTTTCCGATTTCGATTTCTGTCTTGGTAGCATCGGTGGCGGGCTATTTAACGCTCAACGTCGCTTATGGTCTGGACGTAGGTGATTCGATGCCGGTTCTGGAAGCGGTCTTGGATACTCAATTCTGGCTTTCAACCCACGTGATCAGTGTGTCGTTGGGCTACAGCGCGACTTTTATCGCGGGATTTGTAGGGATTGGAATTGTAATCGCGTCCTTGATCGCAAGACTGGCTGGACCGAAAAAGGCGATCGGCCTCAAGTCTGCCGAGGTCATCCCCACCCTGTACCGTATTTGCTACGGCGTTGTTTGCTTTGGATTGTTCTTTAGCTTTGTTGGAACGGTACTGGGCGGACTTTGGGGCGACGATAGCTGGGGACGTTTTTGGGGATGGGACCCGAAAGAGAACGGAGCCATGATGATCGTGCTTTGGAACGCGCTTTTGCTGCACGCACGTTGGGACAAAATGATTGCGTCACTTGGTTTCGGGATCCTGGCGATCGTCGGAAACATCATCACGGCATGGTCGATGTTCGGAACGAATTTGCTGGGTGTTGGCTTGCACAGTTACGGGTTTAGCAAAGCGACTTACAACTACTTGGTTTTCTTCGTGCTGAGTCAAGTGGCTCTGATTATCGTAGGGCTGATCGTGACAAGGCTAGGGCGAAGATCAACACCCACTGGCATAGAGCCCGTGGCATGAATTCCATGAATGTTGAATTGGAAAGTAAAGAGTTCCCCTGTCCCACACGCTTTGAGTTCGTATCGACCTGCATAGCGCTACATCGATGCATTGCCGAGGACACCTGGCGGATGACAGTCGAAGCTCCAGAGTTAGCGCGGCGGGCGGTTCCCGGACAATTCTTCATGGTGCGGATCGCTGGCCAAAACGATCCTCTCATCGGACGTGCTCTTGCGATGTATGACATGCATCGGGACAAATCAGGACAACCACTCGCGGTCAGTGTCGTGTACACCGTCAAAGGGAAATTCACAACAGCTTTGTCCCAACATGTTGCAGGCGATCGAGTTGAGCTTTGGGGGCCTCTTGGAAATGGCTTTTCAACACAACCGACGGACCATCTGATTTTGGTGGCTGGCGGTGTTGGGCAAACGCCGATGCTGACGCTGGCGGCGGCTGCATTAGGTAAGGCTCAATTCGGCGACCCGGTTCAACCGACGGGTTACGCAAAACGCGTCACGCTGTGTTACGGCGCTCGAACCAAGGCGTATTTGGCTGGTTTGGCTGATTTTGAAAAGGCATGCACAGAAGTACGAATCGCGACCGAGGACGGCTCTTTTGGTCATCATGGCCGGGTAACCGACCTTTTGAAGGCGATTTTGGCTGAGTCGAACGTGGATTGTCGGATTGCGTGCTGCGGGCCTGAGCCGATGATGGAAGCCGTCAGTGAAATCTCCAAAGTTCATGCGGTTCCTTGCGAAGTTTCGCTTGAAACACCCATGGCTTGCGGGATAGGGATTTGCTTTACTTGTGTCGCAAAAATCAAGCAAATGGAAGGTCAATGGGACTACCAACGCACCTGCGTCGAAGGCCCGGTCTTCGACGCGGAAAAAGTCGTTTGGTGAAACACGGATTTTTCGTTGCACGACGCTCCGCCGTCGTGATTCCTGCGACGCGGAGCGTCGCACAACCAAAGTCGCACAACCAAAAGTGAACCCAAAAAAGGTAGGATTCAAGCATCAGCCACAATTTTGCTTGACTACACCCGAATTCGGCCTGGACCGATGGCGATTTCCTGGCTATATTTCTGAATTCTTGGTCGTGCGCTTCCCGATGTGACGTTCACCCACCGTGTAAGGACGGGTGGTTTGAGCTGGCTGCGTGGAATGGATCGGCAGCCAGGTGGTTCGAACCCGCGAAAGGCATTTCCTCTCCTGGTTCCTTGGGTATTTTAAACTTCGTCACAATTTAGTTAGCTTATTCGGGTGGAGGCATTGCATGGTTAGGTTGTTAGTCCGTGACCGGGAAACGATTCAAGAGGCGGTACGCCGTTTTCGAAAACTGGTCGAACGGAGCGGACTAAAAAAAGAAATGCGACGACGAGAATTTTACGAAAAGCCAAGTGAAATCAAGCGACGCAGCAAGCAGCGAGCCGAACGACGCTCGCGACGCATGCGACTTTTGGGCATTTAATCTCATTGGTTGATTCCGATCACAATCGGGCGAATAGCTCAGTTGGTTAGAGCGCCACTCTTACAAAGTGGATGTCGGGGGTTCGAGTCCCTTTTCGCCCACTCCAAAGTTCCACACTCGTTTTGACGTTTTACACAAGCGAACGTTACCAAAGTCATGAAAGATAAGATCCACCCCAACTACGTCGAAACGCAAGTTACTTGCGGTTGCGGCAATAGTTTCATTACCAAAAGCATTCGCAAAGAGCTGAGAGTCGACATTTGCAATGTCTGCCATCCGTTCTACACAGGCAAGCTGAAGTTCGTTGACACCGCTGGCCGGATCGAAAAGTTCCAGACCAAATTTGCTGCTGGAACCTATGCCAGTTTGCAGAACCCGAAAAAGCCAGCTCCAAAGAAGAAATAGCTGCCTGAGCCAACTCGCGATGCTCTCCCGGAAAAGGGTCTCGCTCACGATAACCTGGCTCTGGCAATCAGAATCTCAAGACCGTCGCAGATTGCCAACTGAGGCCTGCGGCGGTTTTGTTTTTTACCAAGCTAAGAATTCAAATGAAGATACGCGATCAACTCGAGCAAACCTTAGGTCGATTCACTGAGCTGGAATCCATGATGTCCGATCCGACGGTCCTGACCGGCGATTCGTCAAGGATGGCGAAAATCATGAAGGAACATGGTGGTCTTCTCAAAGTTGCCACCAAATACCGCAATTACAAACGCATGGGTGATGAGCTCAGAGACCTCTCCCCGATGCTGGAATCCACCGATCCCGATGAACTTGCGATGGGGAAAGAGGAATCGACCCGTTTGCGAGCCGAACGCGAGGCCATCTGGACCGAACTGCTCGACATGAGCATGGGTGGTGAAGACGCGTTGCGAACTCAATGCGTCCTCGAAATCCGGGCTGGAACGGGTGGCGAAGAAGCCTCGTTGTTTGCTCGCGATCTCTACACCATGTACAAGCACCATGCCGATCAAAAGGGATGGAAAGTCGAGGTACTTGACTCCAGTCCAAGCGAACGAGGCGGCTTCAAGGAAATCATTTTGGGCATCGAAGGCGAAGGCTCGTTTCGCGAACTGCAATTCGAAAGCGGCGGACACCGCGTTCAACGTGTTCCTGAAACCGAAGCCCAAGGACGAATTCATACGTCCGCAGCCACGGTCGCGGTTATGGCTGAACCCGAAGATATTGAAGTCGACCTGAAACCGGACGACTATCGCGTCGACAAATTCTGTGCGTCGGGTCCTGGTGGACAGCACGTCAACAAAACCGAGTCAGCCATTCGTTTGACACACTATGAAACCAACATCGTGGTTCAGTGCCAGGACGAAAAAAGCCAACACAAAAATCTGGCCCGTGCCCTCAGAGTCTTAAAGACAAGGATCTACGAAGTAAAACGCGAAGAGCAAATGAAACAGCAGTCGACTGAACGCATGTCGCTCATCGGATCGGGGGATCGCAGCGAACGCATTCGGACTTACAATTATCCACAAAACAGATTGACCGATCACCGCATCAACTTAACCCTTTACAAGCTCGATCAAATCATTTCCGGCAATTTGCAACCGGTCTCGGATGCGTTGATCGAATACGAACGATCGACCTTGCGAGATGAAACCGACATATAATACCAAGCCAAGCATCGGCTAAGAGACCAAGGACGCACGCGATGACAACGAACAGCACGACGCAATCGGAACCGTGGACCATTCTGCGTCTGCTGCAATGGACGACCGAACACCTCAAAAAGACCGGCTCCAGTTCCCCACGTCTCGATGCGGAAGTCCTCTTGGCCCACGCTCGCGGTTGCGATCGAATCCAACTCTATACCGCCTTTTCCGAAGAGCCAGACGAGCCGGTGAAAGCCAAGTTTCGAGAGCTTGTCAAGCGACGAGCAACGGGCGAACCCGTTGCCTATCTCGTCGGCAAAAAAGAATTCTATTCGCTCCAGTTTCAAGTTTCGAAAGACTGCCTGATTCCGCGCAGCGAGACAGAGCACGTGGTCATCGAGTGTCTCGACCGAGCCAAAACCATTCTTGCCGGAGATCCGTCGAAGATCTTCAAGATCGTCGACGTTTGCACAGGCAGTGGATGCATCGCGATCAGCCTCGCCAAACACTTACCTCAATGCTCCATCACGGCCACCGACTTAAGTCCAGCCGCGATTGCGATCGCAAACGCAAACGTCGCACAGCATCAACTGTCGGAGCAAATCGCGGTCGTGGAATCCGATTTGCTATCGTCGATCGCGGATTCGAGCGTTGACTTTGTCGTGAGCAATCCACCCTACGTTTCGGAATCCGAGTTTCTGCAACTTGAAAAGTCGGTCCGTGAGCACGAACCGCGAATGGCGCTCGTGAGCGGAGCAACCGGCACCGAAGTCATCGAACGTTTAGCCTCGCAAGCTGCCGATAAACTTGTCGAAAATGGTTGGTTCATTTGCGAACTTTCACCGATGATTGCTGACCAGGTCGAAAGCCATCTCAATGGAACAAGCCAATGGTCAAGTGTTTCGATTGTGAAAGACTTGGCGAGGCTCAAGCGAATCGTTGTCGCCCGACGCAACGCGAAGAGCAATTAGCCCTATAATGCCGTGGGATAGGCTTCCAGCCTGTCATTTCCAGCTAGACAGGCTGGAAGCGCTGGAAGCCTATCCCACCAATTGTTCGAGCGATTCATAGCCACTTTTATCTCTTTACCCTTTCTTTAGTCCACCTTAAAAACATACTCAGCATGCAAATGGAAAAACTTGTGTCGCTCTGCAAGCGACGTGGATTCATGTTTCAATCCAGCGAAATCTACGGTGGACTCAATGGTTTTTGGGACTATGGCCCTCTGGGTGTTGAGCTGAAACGCAACATCAAAGACGCCTGGTGGCGCGATATGTGCCAGGGGCACAACGAGCTCGTCCAGCCCGAAGGGGCACCTAGCACGTACGAAATGGTCGGCTTGGATTGCACGATCATCATGCATCCGCAAGTATGGAAGTGCTCAGGGCACTACGACTTGTTCCATGACTTTATGGTGGATTGTAAGGTCTCGAAGAAACGTTATCGATTTGATCAAGTCCGAGGCAAGTGGGTTGCTCGCGGCGATCAGAAGATTTTTGTGACGATCATGACCGATGCCGAGTTGGAGCATGAGGAAGTCACCCGCCGCGCCTTGAAGTTCTTTAATTTGCGAAACAAAGACGTTGCCCAACTGACATACGACGAATCGTACTTGACGCTAGATAAAGTCGCAGCGAGCGATCGTCCAAGCGTGTTGGGACCTGATGTGAACGAGCTCGGAACGCTCACCGATCCTCGCGAGTTCAACCTTATGTTCAAAACTTACGTCGGTGCACTCAGCGGCGAGGAAGGTGCTGCATTTTTACGGCCAGAAACGGCCCAAGGGATCTTTGTCAATTTCAAGAACGTCGTCGACAGTACACGGGTTCGGATTCCTTTTGGAGTCGCACAAGTTGGAAAGAGTTTCCGAAATGAAATCACGCCTAGAAACTTCACGTTTCGATCGCGTGAGTTCGAACAAATGGAGATCGAGTTCTTTTGCAATCCAAACGAATCACCAAAGTGGTATGAGTATTGGCGCAACCGCCGCATGCAATGGTATTTGTCCTTAGGGTTGGATGGTGAGCGGTTGCGATTGCGCGAACACGACCAAGATGAACTAAGCCACTACTCATGCGGCACGGCCGACATCGAGTACGCCTTTCCGTTCTTGCCCGAAGGGGAATACGGAGAGCTTGAGGGAATTGCGCATCGCGGCGATTTTGACCTGCGATCGCATTCCGAAGGAAAACTGGACCCCAAGAAACGTCCGCTGGAACTAGAACGTACCGAAGATGGTCAACCGCGGCATCGAGGCAGCGGCAAGGATCTTTCCTATCGCGATGACCTGACGAACGAGCGGTTTATCCCGCACGTGATCGAGCCGTCGGCAGGCGCGGATCGAGCGACGCTTGCGTTTCTTTGCCAAGCTTACCACGAAGACTTGCAACCGGATGAAGATGGCAAGATGCAATCGAGAATCGTAATGCGATTGCATCCGCGAATCGCTCCAATCAAGGCCGCTATTTTGCCGCTCGTCAAAAAAGATGGTATGCCCGAAATTGCAAAAGAAATCTACACGGCCCTCAAGCAACGTTTCAACGTATTCTACGACGAGAAAGCTGCCGTTGGACGTCGCTATCGACGTCAGGACGAGATCGGAACACCTTATTGCATCACGGTCGATACGCAAACATTGCAAGACCGCACCGTGACGATTCGCGATCGCGACACGTTAAAGCAATGGAGAATAAAGATCGAGGATTGCGTTAACGAGATAGCATGTCTCGTCTCGTAAACATGGTTTGCCTTCCGTCCTGAAAGGGCAAGTCGCATGGACGAACAGTATCAACAAGGGGAGTTGTTCTCCAACCAACTCGCGCCGTGGGAGATCGATGCTGCCGCCGAAACCCCATGCGTGTCCGTGGCTTTTCCCGAAGCTCCCTTTGGGCCATTCGATTATCGCATCCCCGACGAGTTAGGTGGGTTGATCAAGCCCGCCATGCGTGTGATCGTTCCGCTCGGCAAAGGCAACCGCGAGATAGTTGGCTACACGCTCGCCATCCAAATAAGTCATCATCCCAGGGAACTCATCAAGCCGGTGCTGAGAGCCATCGATCCCGAACCGCTCTGCAATGGAAATTTGTTGCAGTTGATTCACTGGATGAGCAAATACTACTTGGTTCCGATTGGCCAAGTGTTCGAAGCAGTCGTCCCGGCCGGTGTGCGGGCAGGCGCGGGGACTCGCAACCAGACGCTTCTCAAACCTTCCGTGAAAGCCAGCGACGATGTTGCGATCAAGGCATTGCCGGTCAAGCAACGTCAAGCCTTGCAGCAATTGATTTTGGCCGACGAACCACTGTCGCAAGATCAGCTCAAACACTTGGCCCAGTGTTCCGACGGTGTGATCAAGAAGTTGCGGGAACTGGAGTTTATTGATTCGTATACCGAACGCGTCATGACTTTTGGTAAGGATGTGCCACTGGAAATTCATGCGAGAATCATGCCACCTGCGCTTTCGTCGGACCAGCGAATCGCATTGCAAACGATCCATGCTGCCATCGATTCAGGCGAGCATGAAACGATTCTCCTGCACGGAGTGACCGGCAGCGGCAAGACCGAAGTCTACATGCAAGCGATGGAACAAGTCGTTTCCTACGGTCGTCAAGCGATAGTGCTTGTGCCCGAGATTAGCCTGACACCGCAGACGCGTTCGCGCTTCCAAAATCGATTTGGCTCGGTGGCTGTGTTGCACTCGAACATGAGCGGTCCAGAGCGGCACTATCAATGGAAGCGGATTGCGGAAGGTGCCGTCCAAGTCATCGTTGGGCCTCGCAGCGCCATATTTGCTCCTGCGCCGTATCTCGGGCTGATCATTCTTGACGAAGAGCATGAAAACACGTTCAAGCAGGAGACCATACCCAGGTATCACGCGCGCGATGTTGCCATTCACCGCGCGTCGCTAGAACGAATCCCGCTCGTTTTGGGTTCGGCCACTCCCTCGTTAGAAACGTTTCATCGAGCGACGATCGGTCGATACAAGATCGTGACTTTGCCACGCCGCATATTGAATCGACCGTTGCCGGAAGTCACCACGATCGATCTTCGTTCCAATCGCATCGACGTCGACCGAGGCAGCATCTCGCAACCATTGCTGAACGCGATCGAACGGACCATTGCGGAGAACGGACAGACGATACTTTTGCTCAATCGCAGAGGATTTGCGACTTCGATCCAATGCCCATCGTGTGGTTTTGTGGTCAAGTGTCCTGATTGCGATATGGCCTTAACACATCATCGCGAAGGCAACAAGGCGGTCTGCCACTACTGCGATTACACCATCGCAGCTCCCCAGCTTTGTCAGCAATGTGGCTTCGACGCAATTCGGCTGGCGGGTCTAGGCACACAAAAACTCGAGATGGAGGTTCAGCAGCGTTTTCCAGACGCAACGATCGCACGTATGGATTCGGATACGATGAAGAAACCGGGAAGCCATGAACGCGTTCTCGCGGACTTTCGATCGGGTCGAGTCCAGATTTTGATGGGGACTCAGATGATCGCTAAGGGACTGGACTTTCCGAACGTATTGTTGGTTGGTGTCATCAATGCGGACACCGCTTTGCATTTTCCAGATTTCCGCGCATCGGAGCGAACGTTTCAATTGGTTACGCAAGTCGCAGGACGAACGGGCCGAGGAGACCGCGGTGGCGAGGTGCTCGTGCAAACCTATTCTCCAGATCATCCGGCCATCATCGCCGCGTGCAAGCACGATTACTTGGCGTTCTCGACGTTCGAGTTGGTTCAACGCGAGCAGTTTGGTTATCCACCGTTTGCTTCGTTGGCTAGAATCATCATGCGCGGTCCCGTTCAACTCGAAGCGGAAGAGTTTGCAGAAAGCATTATCAAAAAAGTACAGATGGAAATCGCGCGTACGAATGCTCCCATTCGTGTTTTGGGACCGGCGCCGCCACCTATCGCAAAGCTGCGAGGGCACTATCGTTATCACGCTATGCTTATTTCCAAAGATGCTGCGGCACTCAATGCAATTTTGGCTCGCGTCCAAGCCACGACGAAACCCGTCGGCGAAAACCTTTACCTAATCGATATCGACCCTGTAGATATGCTTTAGGATCGTTCCAAAGGCATCGTAGTGCAGGCTGCTAGAATTCGAACCAGGATGGCAGCCTGTACTACGTGGTAGTTTTTTCGCTGCCGATCGCCTAATTGGGAAATTCACTGCTGGTTATCATCACCGGCACTAGGTTCATTCGCTAATCTGTCGACAAAAAGGTTTCCTTTGCGACATCGAACAACAATGTGACCAGGTAAATCGAGTCGTTTGGGATGGGTCGATTTCGAGGCGATCTCGATGAGCCTCTCAATCCTTTGCCAATGCGCGTGGCCCATCTCTCGCATGGGCCAGCCCCGTTTGTGCCATAGGATCGTCAGCGCATGTCGAACGACAGGCCAAGGCTCTTCGATGCAATTCCGCAGCGGTATCGAAAATACTTCGTCCACAAGACCCTTCCGTTCACCCTCGTCTACTCCCGCTTTCTGCAGCCATCGCTCTGCGAGCAACGTAACGACCCTGTGCTCTTTTGCTATCAACTCGCACGCGTGTAGCAAGCGATTATCCAGCGAGTCGGATCCGACAAACATCCGCAATTGAGGCAATAACTCGTTGCGAATTCGGTTGCGAGTGTAATCGTTCGATGCGTTCGACTTGTCGGTATGATACGTTTGATTTCGGCTGGAAAGATACTCCAAAATTTGCGAACGGACGACTCGCAACAGTGGACGAACCAAATTGGTGGTCGCGTTGATCGGCCGTATCGTTGACATCCCGGATAGCCCACTCGGCCCGCTACCGCGAAGCAAATGATGTAGGAATGTTTCGACTTGATCGTCTGCATGATGGGCCAACGCGATCCACCGAGCCCGATGTTGCTTGGCGACATCCTCCAAGAATCGGTGTCGGAGTTTGCGAAGTTGATTTTCGGAGCGACTCGTGGTTTGCTCTAAAGTCGCTTTTTGGCTCGCGCACTTCAGCCCATGTTTACAAGACAGCGATTCAACGAAAGCTTGGTCCGCATCGCTTTCCTGGCCACGAAGTGCATGGTTGAAATGCGCGACAATCGTGCGATCGGGATCCGGTCGCAGTTCAACCAAAGCTTCCAAAAGCGCCGTGCTATCTGCTCCGCCGCTTACTGCGACAACAACGGTTTCGTGCAGCCAAAGCTCGAGTGGCCACAATTCTAAGATGGCTTGGCGAATAGGTGGGGCTGAATTCATGGAATCGCGATCAATAAGCAGGTTCTCACAGTTTTGAACGAGCATCATTCACACAATAAGCGATTTGGCAACTAGAATATTCGTCCACCATCGACTTCCTACGTCTCTCCAACCGTAACACTCATGATTTACGAAGCAAATTCGCTTGCCATTGCCGTCTTTTCGATCTTGGTTCTCGCGACGTTGGCATTTAGCTTTTACCTCGGGTCCAAGGCGAAATCGAGCCAAGGCTATTTCGCGGCGGGCGGCTCGATTCACTGGTTTGTGAACGGAATCGCATTCGCGGGCGACTATCTTTCGGCAGCATCCTTTCTGGGCATTTGCGGAATGATCGCTTTCTTTGGATTCGACGGATTCCTTTACTCGATCGGTTATTTGGCGGGTTGGATCGTGGCCCTTTTGGTCATTGCGGAACCCCTGAAACGGCTTGGTAAGTACACGTTTGCCGATGCGCTCGATAGCAAATTTCAATCGCGAGGTATCAAGGCGGCTGCAGGCCTGAGCACGTTGGTTGTAAGTCTCTTTTACCTGATCCCACAAATGGTCGGTGCAGGTGCGTTGGTCAAGCCATTATTGGGTTTGCAGTATTGGCAAGGAGTCGTGATCGTTGGGGCGGTAGTGGTTTTCATCGTTGTGACCGCAGGCATGGTGAGTACGACGTATGTTCAGTTTCTCAAGGGAGGTTTATTGGTCATCTTTTCATTGGTGCTGACGATCCTCATTCTGTTTCGCGGTCTGGAAGTCACGCCTGAATCGGAATTGGGGAGGACCCAGGTCATTGAGCTCCGCGAAGGCAAACGCTTCGTAAATGGTGTTCCTATCGGTTTTGGAGTGGGTGAAACGAATGTGGAGCCCGTTGGAAAGCTTGTGGAGTTACCGGATGGAAAAACGAAAACCGGCCCATTGGGTCCAATCGCATTCATCAGCACGATCGCGAAGTCGAAAATCGAGGTCACTACAAGTCAGAAAGAAAAGAATGGAAAGCAAACGATTGTTCCGAAAATCGTCGATGGCAGGGACATGCTGTCGCCTGGGAACTTGCCTGCATTTAAGGGGATCCGCACGAACAATTGGTTTGCAAAGCTTGACTTCGTGTCGCTGATGGTTGCCTTGTTTGCAGGGACCGCTTCCTTGCCTCATATTCTTATTCGCTACTATACCGTCAAAGATCAAGCGTCCGCCAGGAAGAGCACTATTGTTGGAATCACCTCCATCGGTTTCTTTTACATACTAACGTTGTACATCGGCTTGGGAGCCATGGTCAGTGGCAGGCTGGACCCAACGGATAGCAATATGGCGGCCCCGTTGCTCGCCAAGAGTTTCAGCAACTTGCTATTCGCGGCGGTATCGGCCATCGCATTTACCACAGTGCTTGGAACCGTGAGTGGGCTCATTATTGCAGCGGGCGGAAGCGTTGCGCACGATATTGTAAGTGGATTTTTTGGATGGAAGCTAACGGACCATCAAACCATTCGCGTTGCCAAAATCGCCTCGGTCGTCATTGGAGCGATCGCGATCCTGCTCGGTTTAGCATTCGAAGGGATGAACGTCAGTTACCTAGTGGGTTGGGCATTTGCGATCGCCGCATCTGCTAACTTACCTGCGTTGCTGATGCTATTGTTTTGGAGGCGGACGACCAAGCAAGGAATCATCGCAGGAGTTCTGGTCGGTTTGAGTTCATCGTTGCTTTGGATCGTTGTGTCCCCAGACATGTTTAAGAACATGTATGGCATGGACATAAAAGATGCGTTGGTACCGTTGAGTCAGCCGGGACTAGTAACGATCCCGCTGAGCTTCGCCGCGATCGTTGTGGCATCGCTGTTGACGTCGAAAAGTCATGGGATGCATAGGCAAGAGAGTTAGTAGGTCGTATCGGAAGTCGTCAAGACTTTCGGAATAAGCGTTAATGCCAAAGGAAATCACGGATTGCAAATGCTACCATCAGATACCGTCCAGAATATCGCAGAAGAAATTGACATGTTGCCGGACACTGGGACCGCTTACCTAAATCGTAAAACAGGTGAGGTATACTCCCTGATGGACGATGAGGTTGAGCAGTTCGAAGAAATCTCAGACACCGATTCAATGCCTCAATGGCAGCGGGATGAATTGCCAAAAATCCAAGAGGTGCTCACTGGTGACGATTGGCTTCCATTACCGAACGCTTTTGATGTTCACAAATGGTCCATCATGAAAGACTTTTCGCATGCGATTGATGATCCGAAACTGCGTGACGAGCTACTCCATGCGATCCACGGCAAGGGAGCGTTTCGTCATTTTAAGCGGATTATCCAAGAACACGACGTCGATGAGCGTTGGTTTCAGTTCAAGAGCGAGGCTTTGCAACAAATGGTGGCTAGCTGGCTCGATGCAAACGGAATTCTTTATGCGCGCACTGGATCAACATCAACGCCGGAATAGCGTTGAAGCGAATTCCTCAAGCAAGCCAAAACGTTCGCGTCGCGAAGTTTAGCAGATCTGCGATAACGGGCGTTCTTGAATGCCGTCGGCGGCTAGCCAAAAGCAACGGTCGGCCAGCGACTCTGCTTCGGATACGCTATGCGTCACGTGCAATGTTGTAACGCCTGTCGTCTGCTTCACCCGCCTAAGCAACTCATGCATCTCGTACCGCGTCGATTCGTCGAGAGCGCTCAGCGGTTCGTCGAGCAGTAGGACAGACGGACGAAAGGACAATGCCCTCCCCAATGCCACTCGCTGCGCCTCTCCACCGCTCAACCCAGCAATCGAGCGACTCAAAAGATGGCCAATGCCAAGCACCTCCGATAGCTCGCGAGTCCGCTCCGTTACGACCTCCCTCGAAAGCTTACGAAGTCGCAACGCGAATTCTAAATGCTCGAGCACCGAAAGCTTCGGAAACAGGGCAAGATCCTGAGGGACGTACCCAATTTCTCGGTCCGCTGGCGACCACCGTGTCACGTCCCGACCATGGATTAGCACTTGACCTTCCGCGACGCGACGCAACCCGCAAATACTCTCCAGCAGCGTGGTCTTGCCTCGCCCCGACGTCCCCATCAACACGGCATACTCGCCCGACAGTATCTGGAACGAAATATTCGGCAGCACAAAAGAACCGCTTTTGACCGTAACTCCCTTAAGTTCAATCACGAGTTTAGCCCCGTTCCCAGAACTCGTAAAACCACCAGCACAACGACCGCGAGCATCACCATCAACAAGGATACCGCAACGGCCGCATCGAGGTTGCCTATGCTCAATTCCAGAAAAACGGAGGTTGAAAGAACTTCAGTTCGCATGCGTGTCGTTCCCGCAAACACCATGATGGGCCCAAACTCGCCCAAGGCGCGAGCCCAAGCAATCGTAAAGGCTGTCACGATCCCGCGACTTGCCTGCGGTAACGCGATTCGCCAAAAGGCTTGGCCTCGGGTGCAACCAAGTGTTCTTGCAACTTCCTCCGCACGCGGGTTCATTTGATCAAAAGTGACACGCATCGTTCGAACCGAAAACGCGCACGCCACCGAAAACTGCGCAAGGACTACCGCTGGCCATCGATACGTCACAGGGAAACCAAGACCATCCCGCAACGCGCTTTCCAACTGCCAGCCCGCGATCGGTTGATGAAACAGGATCAATAAACTCAAGCCCAACACCAACGGGGGCAAAACAATCGGAATATCGACCAGCGTGTCGATCACCCAGCGGCCTCGAAAGGAATACCTCGACAGCAAATAACCAAGCGGCGTCCCAACCCACACGGAAAGAATAGCCGCGACAGTGCATGAAAAAAGAGTCAGTTGCAGGGCTGCTCGAATTTCAGGTTTAGCTAACGCTCGATAGAATTCGCTAGGGGACGTGAACATGACGTCGGCGACCAACAGCAAGACGATCAGCAAAATGAAAGTGGCGGAGATACCTCCCATCACAAGAAAAAACAACGCGTCCGAAGTACGTCTGGAGCGCCAAGGGTTTTTCGCATCCATTTAGTTTCGATCCGACGGCTTAGGATCTTGCCATTGAAAACCTTCGTCTAAGAAAATCTCTTGAGACTCGGCTGAACACAGCTTGAGAAACAATCGCTCGGCTAATTGAGTATGCGGTGAATCCTCTGCAACGGCGAAGGGTTGAGTTGCCACCGAACAGGACAGCCCTTGAATCCGGATCGCATCCAAATAGTCCGCAGCACCGGCTGCATTGCTTAAATAGGCAACCGCCGCATCCAACGAACCTGCTCGCAATTGGTTGACCAACATATCACCTGTCGGCGTTTGCACGGTTACATTCTCCATGACTTCACTCTGCAGGCCGGCTTGGCGAATCGTGTTTTGCGTGAGCCATCCCATCGCGCATTGCTTTTCATGACCAACCCCAACTCGCACCCCCTTTTTCCCAAGATCGCGCAGGGACTCGATGCCTAAAGGATTTCCCTTTTGCACCAAGATTACCAACTGGTTCGTCGAAACGTCGACCGGCTTTGGGAAAAGATCGGGAACTTGTTTCATGAATTCGCGGTCGCACGCAAAATAGGCATCAGGATGCTGTCCGGCTTTCATCTGGGCTACCAGAATCCCGCAGCCATTGTAAACACGCGTAACTCGCACCCCTTCGCGTTTCTCAAAGTCAACCAACGACTCCTCGATGGCTGGTCGTAGCATCGAACCTGCAAAAATCGACAGCTCCGGCACTTCGCTCCATACGTCTCCATTCACAACTTGAAAGCCATGCGCTGAATAATTCTTTAATCCCCGATCGCGAGCGGCAACGAAGCGCGCGAAATGAAGCGCCGCTTGAGGTTGCTTCGAGCCAGCGAGTACCGACAAAGAGACATGCGAGACGAGTCCATCTAATTCCGCAAGCTCAATGCTCTCCAAATCAGGATAGGACTTCAGCACAGCGTCATACACAATCCCGGCATCAGCAGAACCGACCACTAGGTCATTCGCGACATCGGTAACCGTGGTCCGAAACGTGGCGGTTGCTCCCTCGAGCCCGGCCCAAAGATTCCGTTCCGAAAGCAACTCGCGAGTCAACTTTCCGATCGCGGATGAATCGGGACTCGATTGCACCACTCGCAAATCCGTACGCATCAAATCAGCAAACGCGTGAACGCCCTTGGGGTTACCGCGACGGACCGCCACGACTCCACGCATGGTTGCAAGGGGCAGGACTTCACTTAACAATCTTTTCTTGCGTCCCAATTCGATATAACTGTCATCTGCTGGCAGATAAAGATCGCCAGTCTCGCTAACTTCGATGGAGGAGAGAAGTGTCTGCGATGCTCCATATTGAATTTGAATCGAACGATTGAATTCGCGTTCATACTCCGTTCGAATCGATTCCATTACCCCTCGATTGCTAGCTGCACAGAAAAGCAGTAGCGGTTCAGTCTTATTGCCTGGTTTATCCAACAAGGACTTATCTGAGGCTGCGTCGTTCATCAACAACAACAGTGCGCCGACAACCGCGACCGATCCGAATAGGACCCACGCCATTCGATTCATTGCAAGTACTCCCAACAGGATAGGTTCAGGGACACGAAGCAGAGCTTCGATTCATTGCATTCCCAAGCAGAGCTTGGGAACGAGGAGTGTAGGGGGTAAGTGTCTGCGCCTTGATTCATTTTTTCCGGCCGGGAGGAATAGTTAATAGCGGCTGAGTTGCCGGAGTGCGTTCAAGAGTTGTTACGGGGGATGGGGCTTCACCATCTGCACCATAGAGTTCTTGATTCCAATTCGTCGAGAGCAGCAAATCAAAGCCAGGATTTCGTTCCTTGACTTGGCATGAACAAGCTCCGCATAAAAACATCGTCAAGTCTTCGATCAGACCAGCATCTACTTGTTTTGCCGGAATAACTTCTAGGGCTCTGCCACGACCAAAAACAGGCGCAAGCAATGGTTCGTCCTGCGAGTCAGGCTCGAAACCGGACATGAGTTTGACAAGCACTTGCTCTTGAACATCGGTTGGGTCGATTTCCAAAATCGTAAACTTTAAAAACAACGGCACTTCGGCGTAGAGTTCGGAACCCGGCAATCCAATTCCGTCTGGCAATTCGAGTTTCTTGCTCAAACGATCAAGCTCTTCGGTCAAGAGTCGTCGGGTTGAATCGTTCTTGGCTGAGTCTTTGGATTGGAGCATCAGCCACACGACAGAATCGCCAGCCAATAGTCGTTTTGACAATTCACGGCGTATCGGAGACTGGAACAAGTTTGCTGTCGAGGCAGTCTCAAGTGAGCCATGCCAATGGTTCACCCATTCGGCATTACCGAGCGAAGTGCGAATCACGACATAAGGCAGCGTCACATGGGGTTGGTCTTGGAAGGTAGCCCAAAGGTCCGTTCGTTTGCGATCGGTGTCGTGACCAACATGGCTTCGCCGCACTTCTGCATTTGCGGAACCACCCTTGTCGGATGCTGCCTTTTCAAGTTTCTGTAGTTGTTGCTCTTGGAGATCGGAAAGTTTTCCGTCATGAAAGACAATCACTTCGCACAAATCGGGCTTCCAACGTTCGAGTGCGTACCGAAAGACCGGCACGTTGCAGGCAAACGCCATCGTTGCGCTTAGGCAAATCGATAATGCGATGCTTGTTTGCGCACTTGTTCTTCTAAATAACATCCCATTTCCTTTACTCACCAAAACACATCAATCGGCCATCGATCGTGGACAAGAACAATTTGCCACTTGCACCTGCCATACCGTCCCACGCTGGCAATGTTCCCAATTCAAGTTCATGTTCCACCATGCCACTATCGCAATTCACACAAAGCAACAGGCCACTGAATTTGCCCTCCAAGGCGTCGTCTTGTCTTGCGAGTAACTGCTGAACTTCTTCGTCCTTTTCCGATAGTTTTTTGAAAGTCTCTTCTTCATCGATGATGTCCAAGGGGCCTGCGATGAATAGTTTGTTTCCGGCTAGCACCATGGCTCGAACGTAGATCGGAACATCGTTAGCCCATTTTGGTTTCACGAGGCTATTACCCACCTTGTTGCTGCCGCCTTGATTGTCGCCGTTTGCTTTTGGTGCAGCCGCGTTCTTGGCTGTAAATTGCATGGCTTTACCGATCTTGCCTTCGACGACCGAACCGCCCTCCATCGTACCGTTGTTTCGGTAGGTGGAAAAGTCGCGAGCGGTGCCGTCATCAAAGGTGACGACCAGCCTAGGGTCGTTGCCTAGCTCAGATCCATTCGTGAAGCGTTCGGCAATGGCCTCATCCTCGGTTGCGTTGAGATAGAACCGCACTTCATCGATGATTCCTGCAAAGGAGTTTGGTGTGGCATATTCACCGACAGACGAAGCCGCATCGGCCCCCACTTCCATCCCTTGAGCGGGATCTTTCGTGAGCAAACCTGAGGCTCGCTCTTCGGCAACGCGCTCGCCATCGACGAACAAACGCATCTGTTTGTCTTCGGTCAAAACGCCAACGATATGATGCCAACCGCCAACAATGCGTTTGGGGCCTTTCGCGATCGATAAATTGCTTTCCGACCTCACGAGAAAAGCGGGTCGACCTTCTTCGATCACCAGCGCAAATCCCTCTGCGGGGCCACCGCGAGCCACGATGACTCCGTTGGGTTTGGTTGCGGTTACCCATGCTTCGATCGTCAAGGGCTTACCGGCAGGGTTCAGGCTGGGGGCTTTTTGAAATTGAGCATACGAGCCAGCTGGCGAACCAGCCGCCCCCCCCTTGTTAAAGTTTTCTGGGATCTCAGGTGGCGTGGGATCGGCTTTGAACAGCTGGTGCTCCATGGTGGTTGTCCACCGCAGATATTCGGGCTTGCGACCGTATCCATAGACGTAACCATTACCGTTGACCATGATACGCCCCGAAGGAGCATACTTACCTGCTTGATAGTAACCCGCATGACCACCTGCGAAGCTTTGTCCGAGCACCCAATAGGATCGATGAAACCAGGAGTCATCGAGGAAGCCCATGGGTGCAAACAAGTGAGCGCTATCACCTCGCTGCACGGACGCTTGGGCTGCAAAGTCGCCTGAGTTTGGCCCAATCTCCAATCGCGCTCCCTCAAGGTTGAACTTCTGTGACTTCATGTACATGAACTTTCCGTCCGAAGACAAAATGTCCGGTAATCCGACCGGCATCTGCAGTATCTTGAGTTTCTCCTGTAGATTGTTGCCTGTCTCAGGATTGGTTTCATCCATGATGTTCTCGCAAAGCTTTTCACCGGTCGCCAAGTTCAATCGGATCAAGCGTAGGCCACCGTCCAGGAAATTGGATCTGCCTGAAACGCAGTTGACAATGTCGTCTTGGATCAAAACGCTACCGTGCACCGGCCAAAGGGATTCTAGCTGTTCATAAGCCATGGTCCTGCGATCCAAGGGTGCTGCGCGGTAGCGCCACGCCAATTGTCCGTCCGACGCTTGCAAGCAGTAGACCCACCCGTCTGCTCCTCCGAACACGACTCTGCCCCGGTGGACAGTCGGTGGCGAGTCAATTCGAGCGCCAGCCGTAAACGACCAAAGTTCCCTTCCATTCGACTCATCCAAAGCGAACAGCGTGTGGGCATCCATTTTGGCAACGTAAACGCGTCCCTGGGCGATTACGGGCGAAGTCAACCGACCACCTAAATCGACGCTCCACTTCTTGTCGACGGCAGGCTTTATCGATTGAGAGGCAGAACCGCTGCGGGCTGCATCGTGTCGAAAGGTTGGCCAGTCCCCAACTTGGATGTTGGCGACATCGTCGAGCGGTTGCGAGAATACAGGGCCCTTTTGCAGTCTTCCTTCTTCCGGCACATTTGCTGGGATAGGGCGAGTCGGCGCCAACGGAGCGAGCGCGTTGAAGCCGAATAATTTTGCTTCGGGATAGCAAGCGCAGTTATGGGGCGGCGTGTAGGTCAAACCGTTGCAGGGCATCACACCATAGAGACATCCGCCTCGCACCCAGTGGTTGATATCCCAGTGCTTGCTATCAGGACTTACGAACTCGACTCCCGTGCGCGATGGAATCAAGAAGTTATCGGTCGCTTTGGCAATGTAGCAACGATGGTGAAACCAGTACGTGTCTACGTCGGGCGCAAATTCCTTTTTGACTTCGCCCGTCTTAGCATCGCGTCCAGTGTAGACGCCGGTGTCTTTGCCCGAAGTCGTAGGAGCGCACCAGACCAGCCCACCCATGACGAGCAGATCTTGAGGTGACTGGTACCCCGAATTGGGATGGACCGCATTCCACAGCAATTTACCATTCTCCTTGGAGACGCTAATCATTTTACCGTCGCCACCCGCGTACAAGACGACTTCCTCATCCACGACCAGACGCGGCCCAAAGTTGAACGTAAACTGATTGCGACGACTGACCGGTTCGGTTTCCCAGGCTACTGCGCCAGATCGGTGATCGACACTGATCAATTTTTCGCCATCGTGGAAATAGACTCGTGAACTGTCGGCAGCCAAGGTGAGGGGCGAAATTTTGGTTTGTTTGGCCCAGAGTGTACGACCCGTGTCTGCTTCCACCGCCATCAATATCCGCGGGTCTTCGTTCCAGAACATCCTTCCGGCAAGGGCTTGGTCGCCGACGGTTCCATTGAGAGGCGCGTAGTCCGCAAGTTCCGCTTTGCCCTTTCTCACGACAAGAAACAAAATCCCTTGCGTGGTGACAATCTCTTCGGTGCCGTCGGTTCCCGCGTAGGTTTGCAGAGTCTTGCCAGTTGCAGCATCGATGGATGTCAATGGGGCGTCGTAACCCAAAGTGGCATAAACGGTATTGTCCGTCGAGACCAAGCGGCGCGAGAGTTGTGTCGGCCCACTCTTGAGAGGCCAAAGATGGCTTTGCCAGCTTTCGATATCGCGTTTCCACAAGACTGTTCCATTGAACGCATCGCGGGCAATCAACTTCCATTTTGACGGGAGTTGGATAGAGATTCGGCTTCCTTCGTCCATGATGTAAAACATCCGCCCGCCCGTCGATACGAGTGCGTTCATGCTAGCCATACGATCGTGGTGACGAGAGTAGCGTGGGCTACCGACCCACTGTAGATGTCGCGGTGGAGCGACCACATCGTCGTGAGCAACGGAGTTTCCACTCGCATCGTGCAAGTAGTGAGACCACTCGTCAATATTGCTCGGGCGCGGTTTGACGGTCTTCGTCCATTCGCCTTTAGAATTCTTGAGATAGGCAACGCCATTGGGAACGAGGACTCGCAGTACTTCTTCTTGCGGTACGTCCCCCTGGTCCTCAATCACCATTAGGTTGACTAAGTTATCGATATAGGGAAGCTGCGATCCTACGATTTGATCCACGGCTACATCGCCGTAGTCTCCTGCCTTGCGAATGAGCTCGCGGGCTTTTTGGACAACCGTCGCGTCGCGGTCTAAGCCCTGTACTTGGACTCCATCACCTTGTCGAAGGGCTGCCGTTAACTCGCCTGTTCCAACGCCTAAATGAACGAAGAACCCGCCGGTGACCCCGGTCTGACTCAAAATCTCGGAGGCTTGCTGCTTTGCATCCGCGAAAAGCGTGTGAGGCGTAATAACCATGGACAACGTCCACAGAATCGGCACCATGGCAAATAACTGAAAACGCCGCATGGATTGCCTCTGCTTTACGAATGTTTTACGAATGGACGGAAGGATGGAGACGATGGGGTATCGTGACTCGCGCAGTCACACTGCGCACTCACCATGTGTAGTGTAACCGCTTCACGCATCTAATGCACGCGTGGAAAAGTGCAGTCGATAGCGCTGTAAGCCTATCCCACTGCACAAATCATTCAAGGCGAGCGGTTGGATGAGAAATACCCGTAGTACAGGCTGCCAGCCTGTATCGACATGCAAAACACAGGCTAGCAGCCTGTACTACGTGGTAGTAATTGTGCTGCCGCTCGCCCAATGTTGAGTCAAGACAACTACTTCTTGATCGCGTACAACGCCTCGTACGATCGAATATACAACGTTCCGTTGGATACGATGGCGGATGCAGTGATCGCTTCACCCATTTCCATCGTGCTGACCAACTTGAACTCTCGACCGGCACGAACGACAGAAAAATGCCCGTCGTTGGAACCAAAGTAGATATGCCCATCGGCGTACGTCGGACTTGAGCGGTGCTGGCCAGAGTACGTTCGCTCCAAGTACAGTTCCTTGCCCGTTGCAAGCTCCATGCATTGCAGCTTACCATCCTTCTGCAGCAGATAGACCAAGCCATCCACGATCAGCGGAATCGAGACGTCGGGCGTCCTGGCTGAATTCCATGCGATCGCTTCTTTATTTTTCGAGCTGTCGCCTTTCAGGGCGGACGCTTTCAAGGCGATGACCGGTCCTTCTTTGGCCGTCGGAACAATGATGGAATTAGTCGCAGGTGACACGCACGGGGACGCGACAAAGCGAAACGTCTTGTCTGTCGGTTTCGAGTTGTTCTCGCTCGGACCGTTGAGCAGCCCGAATCGCCAGACTTCATTCCCTGTGCTCAAGTCATGGCCCGTAATGCAATCCGCACCATGAACGACCAGAAACTTGCTCGACTTGTCATCGTATATGAACGGGGAAGCGTACGAGTGCTTGCACTCAAAGGCAGCATCTGTTGCTCGCTCGACTTCCCAAACCGTTTTGCCCGTCATCTTGTCAAGCTTGATAACCTTGCCTGTCCTGGTGTTGTCGTCCATTTTCATCCGTCCATGGATGAGTTGCATATAGAGATGGTCTCCATCCAACACGGGCGTTGAAGTCATTCCGAATTGGATATCCAGTTTGCCGAATCGATCGCCAACGTCAAACTTCCAGACTTCGTCACCGTCCTTGGTGTAACAAGCTAATACACCCGTGCCAAAGAACACCCAGACATGTTTGCCGTCAGTGCATGGAGATGGAGAAGCGGAGTTGCCTTCGCCCGCCCGTGCGTCCTGATTACCGGTGCCGACTTTTTGCTTCCAAAGAACCTTGCCATCGGTTGTGCTTACGCAAAGGACCACTAGGTCATTCTTGTCGGAGCTGGTTGCATAGATTCGATCCTCCCAAACGCATGGTGTTGCACCCGCTTGTCCAGGCATCGGCGTTCGCCATGCTACGTTTTCCGTTTTGCTCCATTGCGTGGGCAGATTCTTTTCGGTCGAAATCCCGTCGCTGCGGGGTCCACGCCACTGTGGCCAATTCTCAGCATTGACGTTTCCGGAAAAAAGTAACGCCAACAATGCGGAACAGGTAAGATGCGATCGTTTCATGAAATGCGAAGTCGGTTGGTGGGAAGGTAAATGTTCACAAAGTCACAAGTTTGAGAGCGCCCATTCTAATCTCCAAACCGCCCGGCGGGATCACTCGACGTTACTTTCAACTCGACGCAGCTTCCAAAACTGCTCAGCATCCGCGATCCAGGGCCTCATTTGTTCCAATTCTTTAGGGACTGCGGCAATGGTCGCCTTGGATTTCGCAAGCCAACCCTCAAAAAAATCAACGGCTCGCCGCGACACCCTGGGCTTTCCGTCAAACTCAAAGTAGAACGGAGCTGTGGTCGCTAGCCTGTAACCTTTTTCATGAGCCGTTATAACCCGAATCACGAGCCAACCCGATTGATCGATTTCCATCGGCGGAAATTCTCCTCGTTTGTAATGGTCTTCCAGTTTGGCACTGTACATCGTTTCACCATTGAAGATTACGTCCAAGTAATCGACCGGTTCTCGCACCGAAAGCGACACGCCAATGTCAATCGGAATCGGTTGCCCACGGTAACTTGCTTGCACACTTCCAGGCGGCATTGCATTAACGCTGGCCCGAAGCAACGGACCGTTGGTCACGACCGTGCGCCCCTGCGAGATCGCTTGCCACCAAGTCGCTTCCGTCGGTTGCTCCTCAGAATAGATGTAAACTCGATTGTAGCCAACATGCGTTTCGTTTACCGCAAAGTCACTGCTCGCGGTTGGTGTCAGTCGGAGTCCAGCTTCGAGCATTTGCCAATAGAGATACTCGTTCAAACGTCCGACGCCGCGAGCGTCTTTAAACTTCAATTCCTCTTCAGCGCCGATTGGGGCGAAAAGTTCGCTGGCAACGCGTTCCTTTCCGCGTGTGATTTGGATTTTGCCGCGAAGCGTCTTGCTCCCCTTTTCGCTCGATAACATCAGCCGGTCGTCGCTGTTCGGGCGATTGAAGGTGGAAAGCAACTGGACGGACCGAATCGACTCATTCCCAAGTAAAATGGGAACGTCGCGGTCCCACAACCGAACAAGTTCCGGAATGACCCCCTCGGTACGCTTGGCCTTGTCGAGAAGTTCGAAGGCCATGGCCGCAGTCATCGTCGCAGTCCCGTTTGTCGCAGTCCCGTTTGTCGCAGACTCGGCCAAAGCACCTTGTTTAGACGAGGGTTGATTCGCTGCCTGCGCAGGCTGTGCCGTAGGAGGTTCTCGATGAAGCAGGAACGATCCGTGTTGCCAGTCCAGCAATCGACTCCTCGTATTGAGTTTGAGACCCAAGGACTCAGCATTGTTCATCATTGGCTCCTCGACTCGGTCTTTCGACTTCGATGGCTTGGTTTGCTTGGCTGCCGCCGCTTGAGGTTCCTCGGGAGCAGCAACGGATACGACTAGGTCGACTGCATCGGCTTGTTGCCAACGCGATAGCGATCCGATGGGTAGGCTTGATAGATGGTCCCCGCTATACCAGTGTTCGGCATGCATATCGATGGCTCGCGGGACTTCCACTAGAACCACATCTTTGGCTCGCGGCTCGAT
>JAIPFP010000209.1 GCA_021736575.1 Pirellula sp.
CCCCGTCCGGCTTCGATCGGGGTGTTCTTGTCACCCATGGCAGAGATGTCTTTCATGTGCAAATCGTATAGACGCTCTTGACACTTGAGGATCGAATCCGCTGGGTCAACGCCAGCTCGTGCCGTGTGCCCGACATCGATACAAAGACCGATGCGCTTGTCAAATTTTTCGACGGCTCGCATGACGTCGAATGGGGACGGAAAAAAGCCTTTGTCTTCAGGGCCGTGGTTGTGAATCGCGAGTTTGATGTCGAACTCCTTAACCATTTTGTCGAGGATAGGAATCGAGTCGATACTGGGCGAGCAAACGATCGTTGGGACTCCGATGTCGCGAGCGTACTCAAATGCCTTTCGAATGTCCGCCTCCCCGGTCCTCATCGAAACATTTCCTACGCTGAGTGGAATCAGGCCCGCGTCGCGGAACATCTTCGCGCGTTCCTTGCGTTCCTCGGTCGTGTGGGAGAGGTCGATATGGTTTTTGACATTTTTGATCGAGACGTAGTTAAGTCCGACCCTTTTCACCCCTTTGATGGCCTCTTCAATGGGCAAATCTCGCAGAGAATACGTTGCTACGCCGACTTTCAATCCCAGCCAAGGATCGGCGGCATCGGTTGTGGTCGATGGGGAGGCGGCAAACAAACGCAAGGGGATCGTAGGAATCATGGCCGCGATTGTGCCAACATGGATCAAGCGACGTCGTGAAATGGAGTGCATTGTTTGGATTCCTGGAAATGCATGGGAGGGATGACGTTCTTACATTGAGCCAATTCTAGCTGCATCCATGCTCCAATCCCACCCAGGGCCAAGCGTTATTCGATGGAAAACGCTTTTGAAAGGGGACAAGCTGGGCTTCCCGTCTGCTAGCGATAACCCTTCGTGCTGAAACTCACAAAACTGGTCTCTACTTCTCGCTTAAAACTTGTTATAGACCGATTCGTTCGTTCGTTCGTGCGTGATTTGACGTAACGGACGGTAGCAGTCCATAGCAGTCCATTGCAATCCTTGAGATCCCACGAATGAGAAATCCTTTTTCAGCACAATCGAAAATAAATTCTATCAAGGCACTTTTGAATTCGGTCTCGGAACCGCTCAATCTAAATGTTTCGGTGCGACTCTGGAATGGCGAAGTGGTTCCACTCGGGCCCGAAGCAGATGGACGCTATACCATCGGGCTTTCTGGACCAGGCGTGATCGGCTCGTTGATGCGGATGCCGACCTTGGAAACCTTGGTTCGCCTCTATGCAACCGGGCATATCGAATTTGATGGAGGCGACCTGATCGAATTTTCGGAAGCGCTGAAAACTCGGCAGTCGAATCGCGAACGGTTAAAGCAGGTCAGCAAAACAATGCTTGCCAAGCGAACGCTTCCGTTCCTGTTTGCCAAAACCGATTCAGCGGAACTTAGCGAAGGATTTCGCGATGATATGGTCGGCCGAGATGAGTCGAAACGCAAAAATAGCGACTACATTCAGTTTCATTACGACGTCGGAAATGAGTTTTACAAGTTGTTTCTCGGCTCGGAGATGATGTACACCTGTGCCTACTTCCGCGATTGGTCTAATTCGCTTGATCAAGCTCAGCATGACAAGCTAGAAATGATTTGCCGCAAACTGCGGCTTGAACCAGGTGACCGGATGCTTGATATCGGTTGTGGATGGGGCGGACTGATCTGCTATGCGGCCCAGCACTTTGGCGTCAAAGCACATGGCATTACATTGTCTCAGCAACAATATGAATACACCAAGGAAAAGATCGAACGGCTCGGGCTCACCGACCAAGTAACCGTCGAGATATGTGACTACGCAGACCACCAAGGATCGTACGACAAGATCTCCAGCATTGGCATGTCCGAACACATCGGAGTCGCAAACTACCCTCGCTATTTTGGAAAAATCAATTCCATGCTTCGCGATCGTGGCGTCATGCTCAATCACGCCATCGCGCGAAGTGCGAAAACGTCCAAGCGTTTTTCGACTCGCATCCGGCCGGAACGCAAATTCTTGCTGAAGTATATCTTTCCAGGTTCGGAATTGATCCCAGTTGGCATGACCACGGACTTCATGGAGCAGAATGGGTTTGAAGTGCACGATGTGGAATCTTGGCGAGAGCACTATGCGCTGACGACTCGGTTCTGGTGCAAGAATTTATCGGCAAATCGAGAACGAGCGATCGAATTGGTGGGTCCCGAGCGGTTTCGATTGTGGGTTGCCTATCTGGCCGGAGCATCGGGTGGGTTCACGGCTGGTTCGATCAAAATTTACCAAGTGGTCGCAAGCAAGAAGGGTGCCAAGGGAGTGTCCGGCATGCCCCCCACGCGAGCTCATCTCTATCGGGCTGCATAGCTAGGAATACAGTTGTATCGCCTTGACAATCGCGTCCATGTCGTTTGGAACCGCGATGGCTCGGTTTGCAAATGAGGCGCGCGAAACACCTCGACTGCCGAGTACGTCATTGAATTCGTCCTGGTCGGTTGTATGGTAAGCAATGGTGGCCGTTGGGTCTTTGAGTTGGTGACCTGTCAAGATACAGACGACGCGGTCGTCCATACCGATGACCCCTTGCTGCCTTAGCAATTTAGCGCCCGCGACGCTGGCGGCGCTGGCTGGTTCGCAACCGATTCCGCCTGCGCCCACTTGGGCTTTCGCATCGAGAATCTCCTGGTCAGAAACCTTGCGAACAACTCCATCGCAGACGTCCAATGCTCGCAGACATTTCTTTAGATTCACGGGTCGATTGATCTCGATGGCGCTTGCAATGGTGTCAGCCTTTACGTTGCCTTTATCCAATTCATCGTAGTACCAGCAAGCGATCTCCATGCGTGGACGGCCGCGGAGCCATCGAAGATTGCGGTGGTTGTAAACTACGTCCAGCGTATCTGCACCGGCTGCGTTGATGACCGCCAATCGAGGCACGCGATCGATCATGCCCAGTTCCTTGAGTTCCATGAAGGCTTTACCAAACGCGCTACTATTGCCCAAGTTTCCGCCGGGCACGACCACCCAGTCCGGCACTTGCCATTGCAGTGCTTCGAGAACTCGGTACATGACCGTCTTTTGGCCTTCGAGTCGAAACGGATTGATACTGTTGACGAGGTAAATGCCCAGTTCTTTCGAAACTTCCTTGACCCGCGCCATCGCGTCATCAAAGTCGCCCGAGATTTGAACGGTCAAAGCCCCGTATTCGAGCGCTTGAGATAGCTTGCCGTAGGATATTTTGCCTGATCCAATAAAGATGACGGCTTTCATCAACTGCGTAACCGCGCAGTACATAGCCAAGGAAGCGCTCGTGTTGCCAGTCGAAGCACAGGCGGCCCGCTTGGCACCCACCATGTGAGCGTGCGTAAAGGCAGCGCACATGCCGTTGTCTTTGAAGGAACCAGATGGATTCATCCCTTCGTATTGCAAATAGAGTTGGCCAGGACGAATTCCAACATATTTCGCAACCGAGTTGGCCTGTTGCAGCAGCGTTTGGCCTTCACCGACGGTAATAACGCGTTCTTGCGGTGCGAAGGGGAGCAGTTCGTGAAAACGCCAAACACCGCTAAATCGAAGTGGTTCGTGTCGGCGCGTCCACATTTGTTGAAAATCGCTCAATCGTTTTGGGACTTTGATGCGATCCCAATTGTAGGCAATATCCAGCAAATCACCGCATCTCCCGCAAGACACTAGCACTTGTTCAATACCGTAGGTTGCACCGCAGTCCACATTCAGACAACGCTGATAGGCAAGATCCGACTTGACGTCAGCTTCGGCGGGCGAGAGTAAGGTTGCCATATTAAATTGGGGCCGGAGTGGGTTGGTTGCGGTTTGCATCACAAGTCTTGGATGAAGTCGACTTATTGATATTGCCAAGCGTCGTCAATTTCGGAATATTCGGCACGGTCCTTCAAGTCGGATATTCTGCCGGAATTATCCAGGCGGTATAGTTTACCCCGTGTTTTAAGAAATCGGAAACACCAAGCAGAAAAGTCTTATGGAAGTATTCACTCAATGACGGAAGTTAACCAAGGTATCGCCCAGACAACGCGGGTTCCGGCAAGTCGCTTTCTCGTTTTTGCTCTGTTAGCTGTCGCAGGAACGGCCGCCGATTTGCTATCTAAGCAGTGGGTGTTCGCTTGGCGCGGGCTTCCTCAGGAGTTGCCGGAACCATGGTGGTTGGTGGAACCGTACATCGGAATCGAAACCGCAGTGAATCAAGGAGCTTTGTTCGGACTCGGTCAAGGCAAAGGTTGGCTGTTTGCAATCTTGTCCATCGTTGCATCGATCGGGATCTGCATTTGGCTATTTGTTTTTAAGGCGTCCATGTCGAGATGGCTGACGGTTGCGATGGGGTTGGTGATGGGCGGAATTTTTGGAAACCTTTACGATCGATTGGCGATTCCAAACATGCCGGCCGAATTTCGGGGCGGCGTTCGAGACTGGATCCTGTTCAAGTACCAAGATTACGTTTGGCCGAACTTCAACATTGCGGACTCCCTGCTGGTCGTAGGCGCGATCATGTTGGCCATCCATTCGGTGTTTCTACAAGCCAAAGAACCGTCGCTGGTGGAGCGTTCTTAGTGCTTTGTCAACGCAAAGAATTCGGGTTCAAAAAATTAGCCGTTGGGCGCTAGCACCGGTTGTTGTCGCAAGCACCGTGGCTAGCACCATTCGGCCTCTGTAGCCACGAAGCACAACAATCCACAGGTCAAGCCTGTGGTATTTGAATCCCGCAGCCTTGGATCGCGGATCGTTCAGGCTTTCCGGCTAAACCCGCAGGTCTGCATCTAACGCTGCGGAAAGGGGACGACGCTGCGGAAAGGGGACGCAGCTCAATTCGCGTCGATTGAGTTTTTTCACTGGCTTGCCATCGCGCTGAACAAGCGGCGACATGAACGCTTCCTAGGAATAGACAACAACGGTCGCCACCGCATGTCAGCTACCATGATCGAAGTTGCCCGCTTCAAAACGCCCTTCATGGCCGCTGGTCTGTTAGACCCACGCAATGTGCTGCGTCCGCTTATAATGTGCTGCGTAGGGACACAGCATATTAACCCCGAATTCCGAGCACGGCGCATTTACCCACAACTGGACGGCTACGACTTGGCCGCAAGACCTGTTTGAATCAACCAGTGCCGTGTCCCCATTGGTTTTACGACCTGTTTGAATCAATAGTGCTGTGTAACCCTCTGTTTGCAGATGTAAAAGTTTTGTCGAACGTGCAACGTCCCCAGTCGTGAGACATGGATATTCCCATTACGCATGAATGGGCATAGCTACAATCCAGGGGGTAGAGTAACCAAGCTGGGTGGCCCCTGCTTAGCTGCTTAGTTATTTTATTGGGTTCAAAAGTGAGACGGCCTTCTTGGCTCTCACGGAAAAAGGTTTACGTAGTTGGTAGGGCAGAGGGCTAAACGGCCTTGGCATCATGGCGTTTTTACGCCGCAATGCAGCGCCGAGGGGCAAAACGCATGTCACGACCGATGAACTTGGATTGAATGCCGTCGAAGATCGGGTTAGCGTACCAGACTGGCACGCGACAATGCTACACTTGTAGGGGCTCGAACATAACCAATTGTTTGTACTCGGCAACGGACTCAAAGAAAAACTGTCCGGAGTCGTTGAAACACAAGTCGTAAAGGAGATTCCGAAATGAAATTTAACAACACCCGACAAGCAAGCTTTCGATTGCATATGAACACGATTTTCGCTGTAACATGTCTATTGTCTGCAGTTTACTCGACAATCGCTTTCAACGCTGTGGTCTTTGCGGCGGAGCCAACCACAGCAGTTCAAAACGAAGATAACGCGATTCTTCCAAAAGGCAGCGTGCCCGAGCTGATCTATACACGAAAAGCGAAACTCAATAGCGGTTTGACAGAAGGCCCCGCGGTCGCTGCCGATGGCAGTATCTACTTTACGGACATGCCTTTTGGCACTGACAACGGCATGATTCTTCGGTTTGATCCAAAGACCAACCAAACGACAGTCTTTACCGAAAACTCGGGTAAATCGAACGGATTGGCATTCTTGCGTGATGGTTCAGCAGTCTCTTGCGATGGAGCGGATGGCGGTGGCCGACGACTTGTGCGATGGAACTTAAAAACAGGAGAAGGTACGACTCTCGCGGATCGCTTCCGAGATAAGCGCTTTAATTCGCCAAACGATTTGTCCGTCGATCTGAAAGGTCGTATTTATTTCACAGACCCTCGCTATGGTGGTTCTGAGCCGCGAGAACTGGAGCGAGAAGCCGTCTATCGGCTTGACACCGATGGCACCCTGATAGAGATTACTGGCGATGTTGAGAAGCCGAACGGAATTGTGTTGAGCCCAGATCAGAAAACGCTTTACGTTGGCGACCATAACAACGGTGGAAATCGTTTGAAACCAGATGATCCGGAACCGAAACGCGGAGCGATGAAGATCTATGCATTCCCTTTGGATGCTGATGGCTTGGTGAACGGTCAACGCAGAACGTTGGTCGATTTCGGTTCGGAAAATGGCTGCGACGGAATGACTGTTGATTCAGCCGGAAATGTCTATGCGTCATGTCGCAGTTTGGCGAGGCCGGGTATCAAGGTTGTGGACCCTGTAGGCAAAGAATTAGCGTTTGTCGAAACAGGGGCAAAGAATCAAAAAGGATTGTTTGATGAATGGAAGGGAATTCCGAGCAACGTCGAATTTGGAATCGGTGATGACGCACACTCACTGTATATTACGGTCGATAAATCGCTGTATCGCCTTAAAGTTAAGACGCGAGGATTTCATCCCCACCTAGAATCAAAATGACAAAGTCAACACAGAATATTGGTGATTCCGGCACTATGAATAACGGAACGGACGCTGGTACGACAACAGAGGTTCAACCCGTTACGCGGCTTTCCGATTTATCCGCTCAGCAGTGGAAGTCCGGAATTGCGGCTTGGCTCGGTTGGTTGTTTGACGGACTGGACATGCATCTTTATGTCCTCGTGGCAACTCCATTCGTTGCGGAGTTGCTAGGCGGTGTCAATTTAAAGGATCCCAGTGTTGGTTATTACAGTTCATGGATCCAAGCCGCATTTCTCATTGGCTGGGCTCTCGGCGGTGCCTTTTTTGGGAGGATTGCGGATCGCATGGGGCGCAGTCGCGCGCTGATGTTGACGATCCTCACCTACGCGCTGTTCACGGGGTTATCATTCTTCGCCCAAACGTGGTGGCAATTGCTGATCTTTCGTTTTCTGGCTGCTCTCGGCATCGGAGGCGAATGGGCCGTGGGCGCTTCCTTATTGTCGGAGACTTGGCCGTCGCGTTGGCGACCATGGATGGCAGCTGTGCTACAAACAGGTGTGAACCTCGGCATTATGTTGGCTGGACTTGCGATTTTTGTGCTCGCGGACTTTCCCCCACGATACGTTTTTCTTGTTGGAATCCTGCCCGCATTGTTGGTTCTATGGATTCGCCGCGCCGTACCTGAGCCCGAAACATGGCATGAGGCTCGACGTGATCCGTCGTATGTGGAACCAAAGTTTTTGGACTTGTTTCGCGGTCCCCTTCGCCGCACAACGTTTTTGATAACGATTGTTTGCGGGTTGTCGCTCACCGCGCACTGGGCGTTTATGTTCTGGTACCTGCAGCACATTCGAAATCTTCCTGAGTTGATGGAATGGAGCGACGGAGAAAGAAGCCAGATTGTTGGTCGTTTCATCTGGCTTGTAATGTTGACGTCGATCGCCGGGAACTTCCTAGCAGCGGCACTCGCACGCTGGTTGAAATATCGCGTCGCAGTCTCTGGACTTTGTGTCGCTTATTTCTTCGCGATGTTTGCGACTTATAGCGTCGCCCGTGACCATAACAGCTTGTGGTACGGCCTTTTCGCGATCGGATTGTGCCAAGGAGTTTTTGCGATTTTCACGATGTACTTGCCTCCATTGTTTCCAACTCTACTACGCACTACCGGCGCCGGATTTTGCTACAATATTGGCCGAATTGCCGCGGGCTTGGGAACCGTTTTCTTTGGACTGTTTTCAAAGGTCGGCGATTATCGCTTGGCATTGTTCTACGCTGGGTTCCTGTTCCTCCCTGCAGCAGCATTCGCTTGGTTGCTACCTGAGCCGCCGGATGGACTTGATGGCGAAGCTCCCGCGGATCTAACGCTGACTGATTAAAAGAAAAACTGGCTATGATTCAAGATCCAAAACTCGCTTCGTCAGTTGCTGAACAGTCGGACTGGCTCTTCACCGCCGACGATCATTGGGCTCAAGTACCGTCAGGCTGGACTTGGCAAGAAGTCACGGCTGTCGCCATTGACTCCAAGGACCGCGTATTTGTATTTAATCGCGGTGATCATCCAGTCATGGTGTTCAACCGAGATGGTTCGTATTTGGACTCGTGGGGTGAAGGTGTTTTTACAAGTCCCCATGGCATTACGATCGGTCCGGATGATTGCGTTTACTGCACTGATCATTTCGATCACACCGTGCGAAAGTTCACGCCCGAAGGTCGCCTGCTGATGACACTTGGCACTAGTGGTAAGCCCTCAGATTCAGGTGCGACAAGCATTGACTTCCGCACGATCCAACACGCGGCGCCGCCATTTTATTTCCCAACCAATGTCGCGATCGGATCCGGCGGAGAAATCTTTGTTACGGATGGTTACGGGAACGCTCGAGTTCACAAGTTCGCGCCCGACGGAAAACTGTTACTATCGTGGGGTGCTCCAGGCGGTGATCAGGGACAGTTTCGAATCCCGCATGGAATTGCCATCGATCAACGTGGAGTACTTTTCGTGGCCGATCGTGAAAACAGTCGCATTCAGTTGTTCACAGAAGGGGGCGAGTTTGTTGAACAATGGACCGATGTCGCTCGCCCACAACAGATCTCTTTTGATAGTCGAGGCAATGTTTACGTTGCCGAGTTGGGCTACAAAGCAGCGATGTGGCCAGGCATCTCGCCACCCTCGGACAATGCTACGGGCGGTAGAGTCAGTGTGTTCGCCCCAGACGGCAGATTGCTTGCGAGATGGGGCGGCGGAATGAACCCAACATCACTCGGCGATTTCTACGCGCCACATGACATTCGAATTGATTCGCATGGTGACGTTTATGTTTCTGAAGTCAATTTTTCAGCCGGCGGAAATCGTGGCCTCATTTCACTTGATTGTCATTGCCTACAGAAATTCACTCGCCAGAAAAGCGTACCGAAATCGTAGCTGTTTTGGAGTTTCTCCTCACTCGTCCGGTTTCTAGCGAATTCAGTTACCTCAAATCGAATAGGGAAGATCATATGAAGGCGTGGAGATTTTATGGATTCGGTGATTTTCGGTTGGATGAGATCCAGGTCCCAGCAATCCAGCCACGTCACGTCTTGGTCGAACCACTTTGCGTGCAGCCGAGTGTTACCGAAGCTCAGCTCGCATTCGGAATTCCCACTCTCGCTTACGATCGCGTCAAGCGTCGCTTGGAAACAGAGGCGCCAATACAGTTATTCGGCCATGAGTTCTGTGCAAGGATTATTGAAGTCGGTCCCGGCGTTAGCGGTTTTCATATCGGTGATCGCATAGCTGCCAGAGCTAAATTGCCTTGTGAAAAATGTCCGTTGTGTCTTTCTGAAAGAAGTTACTTGTGTCGCAAAGGGCCGGTGATCGGGTTTGACCAACCCGGTTGCTTCAGTGAAATAGCGCTTTTGCCAGAAATTGCATTGGTCCGCGTCGATGACTGTATCTCTGATAGCGAAGGGGCTTGTTTGCAATCCCTGAGCGATAGTGTCGCAGCAGTTGAAACAGCTGATATTCGGATGGGAGATTCTGTCGTAATTTTTGGTCAAGGAAGCATGGGGCTGGAGTGTTTGCAGATCGCTCGAATAAGTGGCGCTGGTAGAATCATCACCGTCGATGTCCGCGAAGAATCGTGCCGAATCTCGAAAGTTTTGGGAGCAGATTATGCATTGAATGGTCGTCAATGCGATGTCGTTGCCACTATACGCGACCTGACCGAAGGCAACGGTGCAGACGTTGTCTTTGAATGCGCCGGAGGAAGTCCAAAGCAAGGTATGGCCGGTACGGAAACTGTTCGACAGGCTATAGATGCCGTCCGTTCCGGAGGTAAGATCATCGGTGTTTCCTGGTTCGGTGCACCGCTGGAATTGGACATCGATCTCCTGCGAGAAAGAAGCTTGCGGTACTTGTTTCCCGACATCAGCACAAAAGCTCATCTCGAACACACGGTGCGGTTGGTGGCTTCTGGTCGAGTCGAAATGAAGTCCACCGTTACGCACCAATTGCAGGGCATCGAATCCGTTCCTCAAGCATTCGAGATCACAGCCAATAAAGGTAAGTTCCAAGCTATCAATCCAGCCCAGGTCATCATACGTGTTTGATTGGAGGTCATCGCGGATGAATATTCCACGGAGGTTGGTCGAGCGAAATTAATGGGCGGCCAACTCAGGGAGCCTTCGATTATCGCTTGAAAGATGCCGCAACAAGGTCTGGACGGTAAGTTCCGGAGATTGGAGAGCTGGTGTTGCTCCCCACCAGTTGCTTCGATCGTTCCCGTAGGTCAATGATCCTCCATGCTGCCTTCGATCTGCATCGACGACCGGATCGGGGTCATAAACGCCGAGCGAACGACGGAGGCGATCGATATCCTCCAGGTTTCCCGTCAGGAAAATCCAAGGCGACAACCCTGGCTTGTTTTCGATGCCATTTTTTGCCATGTAACTCGACAATTGTTCGGGAGTATCGCTTCCCGGCTCGATGGAAATCGAAATGAACGTAATGTCGTCAACTCCTTTCGCGGCCAATTCATTTCGAACCTTGCGAATGTTTCGGGTCATTCCAGGGCAGATTCCATTGCAAACCGTGTACATGAAATTGATCACCACCTTTTTCTCCGACACAAGGTCATCTCGAAAAAGGATGGATTTGCCTTCGTGAGTCATCAGCTCTACATTGCTGATCCGGGTCGAACGCTTGAAGCGAATCTCCGAAACAGGCAATTCTGAATTCGAGACCTTGACAGGATTCGCTGGATTCTCAAACGCAGGGAGATGGGGGGCATCGGAATCTGCCGAGTCCGACAATACGGTTTTGTTCCTATCCGACCGCCAAAACCCAAACGCGACTGGAAAAAATAAAATGCAGATCCATAGCATGATCTTCCCAAAATGGTGCGACGAGCCAAAACCTCGTTGCAAATACCCTAACCGACTCATAATTGCTTGTGCCTTGAGAAAAACCCGTTGATGATGATTTGTTGAGATCAATCGAATTTACGCATCGACGATCGATACCCCCAGTGAGCGGTCATAGCGGACCGCTCACGCTGGGGATGTAGAGGTGATCACGAATTGCGGAACAGAAGTACCGACTAGACAGTGGCGAAATTCATCATCATTCGCATATCTTCGTGCTCCATGTTGTGGCAATGAAACACA
>JAIPFP010000210.1 GCA_021736575.1 Pirellula sp.
GAACTAGCGATGGGAATGCCAGTCAAGACAGCACGAAAACACTAAATCCCGAGCCGAGATCGAATCCAACCGATTGGAGAGAGCCTTTGCGGCGACGACTCCTCCGACTCCATTAAGACTCGTACCACATTCCGACGTTCATCAAGCGAAGGCTCGCTGTCGACCTGAATGGATAGCGTCGATACTCGTTCGACTTGCGAGAGTGCCGAAGGAATACATCGGGTGGATGAGCTGTCAATTGCCTCGTCGATCACCGGCTGTTTCATCAGCTTGATGGTCGAAACGGGTCTAGCCCCAACTCGTTGCGTGACGTGTGGCATTCGATCGGCCAAAGTGCCCGCTGCGATCGTTGGGGGTTCAAAGTCCTCGCGATCCACTGGAAAAACCAGTTGAATACGCTCGTATATATCGTTTCGCTCCCTCGGGTCCAGCAAGCGATATGCAGCGACGGCAATTTCAGCCCGGGAAACATCGCAAAGCGATCCTGGATCGTTTTGGTCACAACACTTCAAAGCGGTCGACATTGCACTAGCGGCGGAACGGATAACGTTTACGCGGCTTTCACCACGTTTCAGCCCCAATAGTCGGTAATGGGGCAGCAAGACGTCGCGATTCTTCAAAAATGGTTTACGATTCGATTTCATGGTACTTTCTTAACCCGACATTCCTGTTTTTGTCTCGGACGCTTTGTCTCTGCAAAGTTGCGTTGCGCCGTCGACGCTAAGCTTGCTGCTGCTCTTATCGGCATATTGTAGTCGTCGCCATAGAGACTTCCCCTTGAACTCCAGGTCGAATTGGACGACCTAAACCCCACAAAAGTTCACTAGATTTTTTCGGCGGTTCATTCTATTCCCGCAGCAAGTTACAAAGCGCGGCAAAGCTCCACTGAGCATTCGCAAAATTCTTTTGTCAATTCAGGACAATTGCTCCGATTCGGTAAATTTTTTTGTTTCTTTGGTAGTTCAGGAGGATTTTTTCGGGAATCGCGAACAAAAAAATTTCGCAGTGGTAGCGTTCCTCCCCGCTTCGAGTGTATCTTGAGCCGTGTGGTTAGCTTGCACACGAATGCTGACGTTTCGATCGATTGTCAACCCGAAATTCTCTTTAGGTTGTTTTATGGTCCTATCAGGCGAAGAAATCAAAGCTCGACAAGGCGCAGATATTCGCATCACTCCCTTTTGTGAGGAATGCCTGAATCCCAACAGCTACAACCTGACTCTCCACAACGAATTGCTTGTGTACGAAGAGGTTGTTCTGGACGTAAAGCAGCCAAACCGATTTCGCCGGATCAATATTCCCGACGAAGGGATGATCCTAAGCCCTGGCCAGATTTACCTGGGCCGAACGGTTGAGCATACGGAGACCCACAACTTGGTCCCAATGATCGAAGTACGTAGTTCCATCGCCCGTTTGGGACTTTTCGTGCATTGCTCATCAGGGTTCGGCGATGCTGGATTTCGAGGGCACTGGACGATCGAAATGTTCGCGGTCCAACCGATACGTATCTATGCAGGACTGAGAATTTGTCAGATTTTTTATCACGAGCTAACGGGCGATGTGCGGGAATACTCAAGCGATAAGTACCAGAACAATAGAGACGTTCAACCGAGCCTGTTTTACAAAGAGTTCTCAGGTTGCCGAGATTACGATCAACTCGAACTGGACTTTGGCAATCTCGCTGCGACCTATCGCAAAGAGCCTGCTACAGGCCGTTTCGAAACCGTCTTGGACGGAACGACCTAATTCCAAGTTGCGACAGAGCGGTTGTGCCCTGTGCGAAGGGTTGTACCTTGTGCGAGGGTAAGATACTGTCAGACGCGACTTTTTGCGTCAACTGACCCGCTCGCAATCGACCTCAGGAAATTATGCGAATCCCGATCCCGTTTAAAGACTTATTGCCCATTGAGGCGGTTAAGCAACTGTCGCAACTCGTTGCTCAACCCTCGCTGGTTGCGGCCCTAAAGGACGCTGCCCAAAAACTTGGGCTCAAGGAACCATTGCAACCCGGCAATATTCAACAGATTCTGCAGCAAGCAGGTCGATGGATGGAAAGTGTGGCGGAGCCTTGGCTTCGGGATGCCAAGCCTGGTCTGATGCCCGGTATCAACGCCACAGGGGAGCTGTTCTCCACCCGCTGGTGCACGCATCGAATCTGCTCCGATGCCATTGCACAGCTAAACCATCTTCAAAGTCGTTTTGCAGAAACAACCAAACTCGATTCACAACTCCGCAACTTGTTGGTGGGGTTGACCGGAGCACAGTCCGTTTTGGTGGCGCCAAATATGTCCATCGCGATGTATCTCGTTGCTTTGGCTGGCAATTCGTCCTCGACTCCAACTCAGTGGGTATTGCCTCGAGTGGATTGCATTCGACTGCCTCAAGCAGGTAACGCTCAAGGTGGCAACGTTCGGGCAATTCTCGATTCTGCTCACGCTCCAACCGTCGAGATTGGAACAACCCAAGACTGCAGCAGTAGCGATTTTGAGAATCAACTCACACAAGCTGGATCAACTCTGTTGCTTGCATCTCCGAATTCGTTGGTCTCGGAATCGCGTGGCGAACATCGCCGCCGAGCGATTGCGGCAAGCCAACATGCGGACTCGAGGGTCGTGGAGATCATCATGGATGGATCCATTCATGATCTGGGCGAATTAGGGATAGCAAGCAGAGTGATTGCCGATTCCTGGGAGAAGTGCACGAAGCTCATGGTCGTTCCGGGGGATGCGTTGTTGGGAGGGCCGGAATGCGGGATAGTTCTCGGCACGACAGAGGCCATGCAAGCAATTCTCAAAGTCGCAGATTCGGTCGGCTGGCATGCCGGCAGCATAACCAAGGCGGCACTTCTTAGAACGCTTGAGGCGTCCGAGTCGTTGGAGACTTGGCGAGAATTGCCCATAGGAGCATCGTTATCGATTAGCCTAGAAAACCTAGATAACCGATCGCAACGGCTCGCGACGCAATTGGCGGCGAGCCCCATGCTTGAACGTGTGGAGGTCCAACGCAAATCTTGTCGTATCGGCGCTGGGGTCTGGAGTGGCGTTCGCATGGATTCCAGCGTTCTGAAGCTTTTTCCAAAAGCCTTGTCCGCCTCGTCCCTGGCAGAGCAATTTGCGGCCGGCGAAATACCGATTTGGGGCAATGTGCAGTCCGATCATGTTGAGCTTGTCATGCGATCGGTGGAGCCGGACGAAGATAGGCTGATAGTAAAGCAATTGTGCCCGGAGTAGGAATGCCAATGGGGATAGTCCCTGAAAAAGAGAGGAAGTGATGCACCTCGGTGACGATGGATTTCAGGCGGCATGGCTTTCAGGCAGCAAGGTTTTTCGCAAAATCGCCGGCTTTTCCTGTCTAGACAATAGTTGTTTAGACGAGTATCATTCATGGGAGTGGATGTTTTTCGCTCATCGCAATGCGAAGATTGCTTAATCGTGATAACCGAACAACTCAAAGACACAACCAAAAAACGAAAATTCGATTCGATCCAACAGGAAGCGTATCTTTCGCTTTGGCGAACCTACGACCGTCTGAAGGCCATCGAAGATCAACTCTTTGCTCACTGGGAGATAACGCCTCAGCAGTATAACGTGCTGCGACTATTGCAAGCGAGTCTCCCAAACCCAATTCCTACTCTGTCGTTGTCCAACCGTTTGGTATCTCGGGCTCCAGATATTACGCGAATGCTGGATAAACTCGAGAAGAGTCAATGGATTGAGCGCATTCGGTCAATCGAAGACCGTCGGACGGTCCTCGTCACGATAACCACTCAAGGTGAGAAACTATTGCGAGAAATCGCTCAACCCTTGAGCGAATCTCATGTTGCCCAAGTAGGACATTTATCCGGCAACGAGTTGAGGCAATTGTGCGAACTTCTTCGCAAAGCGAGGCAGCCTCATGAACCGAAAAACAGCGACTGGTAACAAGTACACCCTCGGAGAAATTGACAATGATTCGATCGAATAATACGTCTGACGTGATCGTGATTGGTGGCGGTCCTTCCGGATCGGCGACCGCAACCCTCTTGGCGCAGCGTGGCTACAGTGTCACTCTCTTCGAACGAGATCATTTTCCTCGTTTCCATATCGGCGAGTCGATGATTCCATTCTGCTACCCGGTGATTGAACGGCTAGGCATGCTTGGCAAGATGAAAGCAAGTCACTTCACCAAGAAGTACGGCGTCCAGTTCATCAGCGAACAAGGAAAACTATCGGAGCCATTTCGTTTTAGTCAGTACGACAAGCACGACCGATCGCAATCTTGGCAAGTCGTTCGGAGCGAATTCGACTTGATGCTGCTCAACAATGCCCGAGAGCATGGAGTCACGGCCCACGAGGGTGCTCGCGTTCTGGATTTATTAATGGACGGCGAACGTGTCGTCGGCGTGAAAGTAAAACTTGAGGGTGCCGAAGAAACCGAGTGTCGCGCTCAAGTCGTTATCGACGCCAGCGGTCAATCCTCGATCATCATGGATCGCATGGATTTGCGAGAGTGGGACCCTGTTCTCAAAAAGGCTGCCATATGGACGTATTGGAAGGGAGCACTTCGCGAACCAGGCATAGACGCCGGCGGCACCATCGTGATGCAGACCCAGGAAAAGAAAGGTTGGTTCTGGTTCATACCCCTTCATGATGATGTTGTGAGTGTGGGTGTTGTCGCGGGGCACGACTATCTCTTCAAGAACCGCGCATCCAAAGATTTGGAGACGATCTACATGGAGGAAGTCGCTCGCTGCCCCGGGGTCCAGCCACGAATTGCGAACGCCACCCGCTCCGAAGACTACAAAGCCCAGAAAGAGTATTCTTACAAAGCTAAGAAATGTGCCGGGGATGGATGGGTGCTTGTCGGAGATGCGTTCGGGTTTCTCGATCCACTTTATTCTTCAGGGCTGATGCTGGCATTAACTTCCGCGTCCATGGCGGCTGATTCCGTTGCCGATGCACTCGATGCGAACGATACCAGCGAAGCGCGTTTGCGTAGCTGGGAGCCATTGCATCTGAAAGCCATGGACCGGATGCGGAATCTGGTCTGTGCGTTTTACGACGGACTCAATTTCGGTCGTCTTGTTCGCAAGTACCCCGACAAGAAAAATCTTATTACCGACGTTTTGATCGGCAATTTGTTTCACGACGAGATCGACGAGCTATGGCCACTCATTGATGCGCTCAAGCAAGAAGACCTTGCGATGGCCATGTAAAGGTTGATATGCGAATGCAACTGCCCCGTGTCCTTGCTGCAGTTTGGTGCCTAATCGAGATTTGCTCGCAGTTGGGCGCGTGCGATCCTCCGCAGGCGATAGAACGCGTTCGCGGAGATGCCGTCATCCGGGCTCCATTCGATAGCTCGGAGATCGTCATCACGACGACCGATCGGCTAGCCGGTGCTGTTCATTCGTTGACTTGGAACGGAAGGGAATTCATCAATAGCACCGATCACGGTCGGCAATTGCAAAGTGCTTGCAGTTTTGACAGCGGTCTATCAAATCCTTTCTGGGCAGAGTGCTTCAATCCAACGGAAGCGGGCTCGCGTCGCGATGGTGCTGGCCCAATTTCGTCGAGCAGACTTTTGAGCATGGAATTATTTGGCCCAACCGAGCTGAAGACCAAGACTCAAATGGCGTTTTGGTTGGCCCCTGGCGAAAAATCTTCAGGCCGCCCCGCTATCAACTCGACAGTGTTATCCGATCATTCTCTCGAAAAGCACATTCGAATTGGCTACCAATCGATGCCGAACGTCATCGAGTACGAAGCCATTTTTACAGTGCCAGAGAGCGAATCGCATCGATTTGCACAGTTCGAAGCGGTGACGGGTTACATGCCGCCCGAGTTCAGCAAATTCTGGAAATTCGACACGGAATCCAAACAGCTTGAACCGCTCAGCGACGGCCCCGGTGAGCAGTCGAGTCCCGTCGTTTTGGCAAATGAAACGGGAACTCACGCGATGGGCGTCTTCTCGCCCGCTCAACCTTCGCCAGGATATTCGAACGCTGGCTACGGTCGATTTCGCTTTCCCGCAGAGAAAGTCGTCAAATGGAACTGCGTCTTCCGAGTTCGCCATGACACAAGGGTACCACCCGGCGAGTATCGCTACCAAGTTTTTGTGGCCCTTGGAACGCTTGAGCAAGTGCGGTCGGCTCTTGAACGGCTAAGTTCACGCTAGGGCGAAGGTCAATTACCACTGGCATAAAGCCAGATGGCATGCATCGAAGGCCCCTGGGTTTATCCCAGGGGATCGTTACCTTCACGCTAGGGCGAAGGTCAAAACGCGGCGGTCAAGCCAAGAAACTGGGCAGGACAGACCACCGAGAGGCAATGATCGTCAGCAGCCGCCACGCAAGGATCCAGGACGTTAACTACCAAGTACGAGCGAAAAAAATAGCCTCATCCGTAAAGCTTTTGCCACGGCCGTCGATCATTGCTTCCATGGCAAATATTGACATCTAACGGGCGATATGGCATAGTGGGGGACGAGGATAAGACAATGGCTTCAACGCTAAATCTATCGCTGACAGACGAATTGCGAGCATTCGTCGACGAACAATCAGGGGATGGGACGCTTTACGCTACGCCTAGCGAATTCGTTCGTGACTTGCTTCGGAAACAGAAACTGCAAATGGAAGCAGAGAAACTCCGAGCGGGCGTGATCGAGGGCTTTCGAGATGCGGCTGAAAATCGGGTGCAACAATTCAGGGGAAGCGTCCGAGAGTTGATGAACAAGAATCCCGGATAATGGCTAACGCACACCGTTGAAAAGCATGTGGTTGTTTGTACCAAGTGGAATGATGATGTCCTGGTTTTGACCATCGTCCACTCCAGTCGCGAACTGATAACTCATCTGGACCGCTTATTGCCGACTCTAAGGTCAGAAGTAGAGATCTTGAAGAAGCGAATCCAATAAGCAAAATCGAACGGCAAAGGAAAATTCTTCTGCTGGACATATACAACTTTTGCTGTTGTCGATCATGTAAACTATGGGTGCGCAATTTTTGTTCGCTTTACCTCTCTATTCAACGAAATGGAAAACCCACCATGAAAATACCGTTGTTCTGCATCCTTTTCTATGCCGTCTTGTTCTCTGGTGCACAAGCCCAAAGTGTGGTTCGAGATATTCCCTACGTTCAAGGAGGACACGCGCGTCAAGTTCTCGACATTTATGCGCCAACGAACGCAAAGAACTTGCCAGTAGTCTTCTGGATACATGGCGGTGGATGGCAAACCGGTGATAAATCTAGTGTTCAGCTCAAGCCACAAGTCTTTGTTGACCAAGGTTTCGTCTTTGTGTCCACCAATTATCGACTGCTCCCCGACGTCGACATGGGCACCATCATTCGCGACATTGCAAAGTCGATGCACTGGGTGCATGAGCATATCGCTGAACATGGAGGTGACCCAAAGCGAGTCCTAGTCATGGGCCATTCTGCAGGAGCGCAATTAGCAGCGTTAATCTGCACCGACGATCGCTATTTGAAAGCCGAAGGCGTACCATTTTCGATCCTTAAAGGGTGCGTACCCGTTGATGGCGACACCTATGATGTCCCTGCCATTATCGAAACGGCTGAGACCAGGCGAAGGGTTCATGGTCAACCGCAGGCAAAAAATGGCCACCGCGAAAAATTTGGAAACGATCCGGCGAAGCATCGCGATTTCTCGGCCGTAACTCATATCGCAAAGGACAAGGGGATCCCACCATTCCTAATCCTTTACGTTAACAACCATCCAGACACAGCGGCTCAGGCGCAATGGCTAGATACTGTTCTAAAGAAAGCTGGTATCGCTTCGAAGCTATTCGGTGCCAAGGACTCCGAACACTCCAAGCTCAACGACGATCTCGGCAAGCCAGATGACCCCGCCACAAAAGAACTATTCGCTTTCGTTGCAGTCAACAAATGAAGACAAGACGGACCTAAACTATCCGTCGCTGTCGTTGCCAAGCTCCGCAGTCAGTAACTGTCCCGGCATCCTTGCATACCCTGTGTTGGTGTCTATGAAAAACATCGCGTTATTATCTGTGTTGTTGCTGGTCGCTGGCGTCTCGCATGGACAAGAAGTGACTTGGACCAAGGTCACCGACAACGCTCGCTGGCAACCGCGCGACTCGCAGGGCGAGTTGGTTTTTCGGGATAAGCTGTGGTTACTTGGAGGCTGGTTCAACTCGTTCGAAGCCCCGCCGCGAGACGTCTGGAACTCTTCTAACGGCAAGGACTGGATGCTCGTCGAGAAATCGGCGCCTTGGCTACATAGCGACTTGCCTATGTCCACGGCGTTCCAGGATCGTATGTGGATCATGGGTGGTTGGCACAATGGCAGGCTGCCCGGCCACTCAGCGAGCAACCAAGTATGGTCGTCGATTGACGGTATCCATTGGGAACAAACAACAGCCGCTGCCGCTTGGTCACCGCGTCTTGCTGCCAGCTTGGTCGAGTTCAAGGGCAAGATGTTCTTGCTGGGAGGAACCGAGAGTTACTACTTCGGTGATGCCGCTAGTTTGAAAAACGACGTTTGGTATTCGAATGACGGAAAAGACTGGATTCTTGCGACCGCAAATGCACCTTGGTCGCCTCGGGCGTACCACCAATCCGTTGTGCTGAATGGAAAAATCTATTTGTTTGGCGGAGGCAATTATGTTCCCGAATATCACGCAATGAACGACGTATGGTCGTCCGAGGATGGAGTGCAATGGACGCAAGAGACCGTTTCGGCTCCTTGGCATCCAAGGTTGTGGTTTTCGTCGGTCGTCTACCGCGATCACATGTGGCTGCTTGGAGGATGGTCGAACAACCCGTCAAAAAACTGGGGGGATGTATGGTTTTCGAGAAACGGAAAAGATTGGAAACAACTCATTACACCTGAGACATGGAAGGAACGCCACGAGCATTCGGCGTTCGTCATGCAGGACAAGATCTGGGTTGCGGGTGGCCACGCGCAACCGCTGAGCAATGAAGTCTGGTCGATCGAAGTACCCGTCGGTTGGTTCAAGTAGCAGGCACACTCCGTGTGCCGTTCGCAAACGTCCGCAAATCGCAAGCTGACAGCGCTTGGAAAGGGCCTGCTACCACGGACCGCACAATAAGCCGAATGGCATACAATCTCCCTTGGCATCTCAGCTATAATCATTGCGATCTGCGGTTTTTGTTTTACGAGTCAGGACATGCGAATGCTCAACAAAGCTCAACTTTTTATTCGATTTGCTGGATTCTCGTTTTTCATATTATTGCTGTGCTCAGTCGATCGTGCTTCGTTCGCACAGGACCCTGACCGGGACGCTCCGTTGCAGCCGGAGGAAGCGGCGAGAACGATGGTGGTTCCAGAAGGTTTTAGCGTCTCGCTCTTTGCCGGTGAACCCGACGTTCGCCAACCGATCGGATTTTGCATTGATGACCGTGGTCGGCTCTGGGTGGCCGAAGCCTACAATTACCCAATCCATGGCACCAAGCCAGGCGATCGAATTCTCATTTTCGAAGATACAGACGGAGATGGCAAATTCGATAGCCGAAAAGTCTTTTACGACCAGCTCAATTATGTTACGGGAATCGAAGTTGGCTTCGGCGGAGCTTGGGTTATGTCCCCCCCGAACTTCTATTTCATTCCGGATCGAAATGGGGACGATGTTCCAGACAGTAAGCCGGAAGTTTTATTAGACGGTTTTGGTAATCATGCCAATTCCCATAACCTAGCCAACGGTTTTGCGTGGGGGCCTGATGGATGGCTGTACGGCACGCATGGACGAACCAATTGGTCTCGAATCGGCAAATCTGGAACGAGCGACGACCAACGCGAGCAATTTGATGGCGGCGTCTATCGGTATCATCCCGTTCGCCATGAGTGGGAACCCTACGCGGACGGAACCACCAACCCATGGGGAATTGACTGGAACGATTTCGGCGAAGGGTTCGTTTGCAATTGCGTAAACCCACATCTTTTTCATGTGATTCAGGGCGCTCACTATGAACCTTGGCGAAATCGTTCATCGAGTCAGTATGCCTATGCCCGAATCGATACGATCGCGGACCATCTGCATTTTGTCGGCAAACAGAATGTGCGAGATGGTCTAGGATCCCATGAGGAAGACGCCGCTGGCGGCGGGCATGCGCACTGCGGGACGATGATTTATCTTGGCGATAATTGGCCCGAACAGTATCGCAATTCCGTGTTCATGAACAACATCCACGGGAAACGCATCAACAACGATCTGCTCAAAAAATCAGGCTCTGGCTACGTGGCTTCCCATGCTCCCGACATTTTACGTTCGCGCGATCCTTGGCATATGGGTGTCACCTTGCAATATGGTCCAGATGGAGGCGTGTTCGTTCTGGATTGGTCGGACACGGGTGAGTGCCATAGCGTCCGCAACACACAACGCGAGACCGGCCGAATCTTCAAAATCGTTTATGGTCAACCCAACTCGAAGAAAGTTGATCTAGGTCAGGTCGACAGCAATGAACTTGTGGCGTTGCATAAGCATCGAAATGATTGGTTCGTTCGACACGCTCGCCGTTTACTGCAAGAGCGAGCCGCACAAGGTGCTGACTTGAATGAGGCTAAACGATCGCTACGGGAGTTGTTGGTTACATCCACCGAAGTACCGTTGAAACTTCGTGCATTTTGGACGCTGCATGCTCTGAACGACCTCAAACAAGACTTCTTGTTGCAACAGTTGCAAAGTCCGAGCGAGCATATTCGCGCTTGGTCGGTGCGTTTTTTATGCGAAGATCGAAATCCGTCGGCGCAGACACTTGATCGCTTGGCACAACTTGCAGCGATCGACACATCGCCGGTGGTTAGGCTGTATCTGGCGAGCGCATTGCAACGACTAGCATGGGACAAACGGTGGCCAATCTTGGAGCCGCTGCTTCAGCGACCTGAAGACTCGCTGGACGCGAATCTGCCATTGATGTATTGGTATGCGTTAGAACCGCTGTTTGATGCAGGACGGAAACCGTTTATCGCGTTTGCTTCAACATGCAAAATACCCTTGGTGCGAGAACACATCGCCCGACGCGCAGCCTCAAGCAAGGAGTCGACGGAATGCTTAACCGATTTGATTCAGGTCATGCAAAGTTCGGACGATTCGGTGCTTCATCGCGACGTATTGCGAGGAACGCTCACGGGGCTCGAAGGTCGCCGAAATGTTGCGATGCCGGCTGGTTGGTCGGAGGCATGGGGGCGCTTGAAGACAAGTAAGCTCATCGAAGTTCGACAGCTTTCGCTCGAATTGGCTTTGATATTCAACGATCCTAGCGCGGTGGATCTACTTCGAAAGCAAGCTGAGGAAACACAAAACACCGACCAAGAACGCAACCGAGCTGTTCAGGCACTGGTGAACAAGAAGTTTCCTCAAACCGCCGAGTTGTTGTTGCAGCTTTTACCAGATCCCGTTGTGAGCCATGCAGTGATTC
>JAIPFP010000211.1 GCA_021736575.1 Pirellula sp.
GTGATCAAACCTCCTCATCCCCCGACCCCTTCTCCTCCTGATTACAGGAGGAGAAGGGGGGAAAGACAATGCGCGCGGTTCTAACTCCCAGTTTTCTTGTCACACCCAAGTGAATTCGTGCACCATTCATTCTATCTCCCCTTCTCCTCGGTACTCCGAGGAGAAGGGGCTGGGGGATGAGGAGCGGAGTATTGGACAAACCGTAACCACCACTCACCGTTTGCCCTCTCCAAAAATCAACGCCTTGGCTTCTGCGAGTAAGTGTAAGTCGAACGTACGCTTCGTTTCCATCAAAACATGAGCTGAATCTCCTTATTGCCGCCATGAAAGAGCAAAACAAAATGCGTCCGTCAACGATGGATGGACGGTGTGGCCCCGTCAGCCCTTTGGGGGGCCGGATGAGCGCGAGAGGGTTGGGTGGCCCCGTCAGGTACTATGGGTAGCCCCGTCAGGTACTATGGGTGGCCCCGTCAGGTACTATGGGTAGCCCCGTCAGGTACTATGGGTCAGCTTCCCGTTTGTCCGTCATTCCCGCGTAGGCGGGAACCCAGTCATCACGCGCGCTCCACTGGATTCCCGCCTGCGCGGGAACGACTTGTGTGTTGCTCACGGATTGCTCGGGCGCGATGGAGTGATCTTTCGCTAGGGGCGCGATTTCATAAAGCACCACTTTTGTTATCGCAAGATTTGTTCCGCAATCCCGCAATCCCGCAATCCCGCAATCCCGACATCCCGCAATCCCGACATCCCGACATCCCGACATCCCGCAATCCCGACATCCCGCAATCCCGACATCACGACTCAATCGAGGATTTGGTATTCCCACTCCTTTAAATCGACGATCGATTGAAACACGCAATATCCGAGCGGCCTCGACTTCATGACCGCCGCATGCACAGAGAATTTTCCTTTTTCGCGTTCGACTTTCAAAACTTCTTCGTCATCGACCCACGCCGTAATGTTCTTTTTGTCCACTCGGACACGAAAGGAGTACCACTGCTTGTTCTTGAATTGACGAAAGCTGGCTGTCTCATTTTCGGAAGCGTTGTTGCCATTGATATTGCTCAGTCCCACCAAGCCTCCGCCCCATCCGCCCGCTACAAACGAGCAGAACTCATCGCCCACTGGAAACGTGACTCCCGCAAAAAAATCAGAACCATCGACTCGCATGGCCTTCCATCGCAACTCAAAGTTCTCTTTCGGAAAATCCTTTTTTCCGTACGTAATGCCGGTGAGCGGATCTCCGTTTCCAAATCGCGTGACTCCTTCACTAACTTCGATGGCTCCCTCTCCGCCGAAGTTCGTCAAATCCCAGCCTTTGAGCGAATCGCTTTCGATCAGCGGTATCCATTTGGTTTTTTTTTCGGCACCTTTCTCGGCTGCTATTTCGACTGCTTTTGCGGGGACGGGTTTTGGTGGGGTGACGGTTTTCGGCTCTTGAGAAATGCTTACCGACATGGTGCATAGCGATGAGAGCAATCCGAACAAAGCCGCTCTTGAGTGGTTGCGATGAAACATGAAAAGAGTCCTTCAGTGAATGAATGAATGATGGATGGTACCGGGAGGGGGTTCTAAGCAATGCCGGTTGCGAAAGCGGTCGCATAGGCCCGGCAATGCGAAATTGTAATCATGACTTTTCGGATGCCAAGTTCGCGAGCGATTTCAGCAGCCTTGCCCGTCATGACCAGCGTAGGTGCTCCAGAGACTTCGTTGACAACCTCGACGTCGGTCCATTGTATCCCCTTTGCCCAGCCAGTACCTAGCACCTTGAGAGCCGCCTCTTTCGCCGCCCATCGACCAGCATAGTGCTGGTTTGCTGCTTTCCGAGAGGAACAGTACTGGATTTCTTTTTGCGTGAAAACGCGCTGCAAAAAGACTTCCCCGTGCTTCTCGATCATTTGCGCAATTCGAACGCACTCGATGATGTCCGTTCCAATACTGATCAAATTTCCGGGAGCAACGAATGACATGCGACGGGTGATTTCTAAGGGAGACTGGCTTTAATACAGTTGTTCGGCAGAGCGTCTCGGACGTTGTTTTGGCAGACTCAACAGCGGAGCGTGGATTTCCCGCAGACCCGATTCTATCATTTCGTCGTGCGATGCGTTACTGAGCTCGTCCTTTGTATCGATTTGAGGCTCAACGATTTGAGGCTCAACGGACTTGGCAGACTTGTTCAGCGACAATTCTGTGCCAGTCGTTGTCCGTCCGAGACGTCGCAATTGAAGCACTTGAACATACTCGGCCCCGAAAAAAAGGATCGAAATACCATAATAGCACCAAAGCAAAATAGCGATGAACGAGCCGATGGCACCATACGCAGACGTGTATCGCATCCCTATGAGAAAGGCTCCGAGAACTTCTCGCCCAAGCTCCCAAATACATGCGGCTAAAAGCCCGCCGCGAATCGCGTCAGCCCAACGAACCTCTTTCTTCGGAAGCCATCGATACACAAAGGAAAAGAGCGTTCCGTTGGCTATCACCGCGAAGCAAAGTTCAAAGATGCTAAACACATGTCGCATACTCGGCAGAGTTGAGTTGGTTAGCGAACGAATTTGTGCGATCAGCAAGCTTGCGGTAAACAGAACGAGGATCATGCCACCAAGTCCAACCAGCATCAGAAAGGCCAGGAATCGACTTTTAACGACCCTAAAGATCGTCCTCTGAACCGTAGCATCTTTCGGAGCAGGTATGCGAAAGATCTTATCAAAACCTCGATCGATTTGAGCAAAGATTCCAATGGCGGCTGCGGTCGCGGCAAGGAAACCAAATGGGCCACTCACAAGCGACTGGTTCTGCAATTGAGTCAGGACTTGTTCTATTTGTTTCTCAATCACCGGCGACCCGTACGTCTCAACAATATCTAGGATTTGTTGCTCGGCCTTTTTTCCCGTATTCGAAAATTGGAGAAAGAGACCAAAGACAGATGTTAGCAAGAGCATCATTGGGAACAGAGAAAGCGCCAAATAATACGCGACGGATGCAGCTAACGAACTCGCGTCATCCTCATTCCAACGAATCCCAGCGTCCCTCAAATTGGGAAAGAAATTGCGAATCCAGTGCTTGCTAGATGCAACAACAGCCGTCTGCAGTGCGGCAACGCGTTTTTTTTCGTTGATTTCTTGCCTTGTCTCCATCCCTCCATTCTAGGAATAGCTGGCAACTGCTGCCATAGACATTCGGTCACAACAGGGATCTCCTGAGAATATTCACTCATTCCTGGAGTGAAACAAACTGATAGCCGAAGGGCGATAGCCCCGGTTCTCGACGAATGTCGAGCAATTGGAAAACCGGGGCTATCGCCCAACGGCTAATTGGTATGAAAAACAGTTGCGGATGTGCTAGCATCGTCCCGATGGGGCGGCTCGCTCCGCTCCGCTAGGGATTGTCTGTGGAACCTCGTTTGTCATTTCGGCGAGAATGAGCCTTAATCGCGCGCGTCAAGACTCGATCGAATGTCGATGCGAACGCGGCTCTATCTTTCGTGTTATATGGCTGCTGCCCTGAGAATTCCATGCCTGCCCCCCGCGCGGCATCAAACAAATCGCGTGCCGCCAATCGGCCCACCACATTGCGATCGTCATACTCTTCACCACGCGGATCAACCACGAAAACCTGCTTGTCCACCAACTGAGCCGCCAATGGAATATCGGCAGTGATGGCCATATCTCCCAATTGCGCATGATCCACAATGTACTTGTCGGCCTCATTAGCGCCATGGCGAACGGCCACACAAGAAATAAGCGAAGTGCTCGGCGGAAACCAAATCGATTGATTGGCGACCATCACAACCGGTATTTTGAGTCGAGCAGATGCTTTAAAGACAATTTCTTTGACTTCACGAGGAGCCGCATCCGCATCAATCCAGATTTGCATAAGTCGATTTCTAGCCTATTTCTAGCCTTGGATTGCAATCCGTATTTTGAGCCACTCGCCCCCAAGGAAGTCGCCACGTTTTGATTCGATAAGTCGAGCGGCAGACTAAATACTACCAATCATAACCCGATACGTAAGGGCTTGTTGATTTAATGGTAACCCGAAGCGTTAGCGAGGAATTATTCGTCCCTCACTTACGTTTCGGGTTGTGATACTGCAATCGGCCGCTCGCCTAATTGCAAGTTTGGTCAAGGGTCAAGGAGCAACGGCGCCCACAAGCCCTCTTGAATCTTTGGCGTTTCACCTGACGGAGGAAACGTCGATTTTACCGCCAATTGAATTTGAGCCGACAGTTCGGCCACAATTTTTGCCAAGGCTGGATCGTCCGCAAGGTTGGTAATTTCGCGAGGATCTTGATCGTGGTCGTAAAGTTCACGGCCCGCCTTGCCCTCATCCCACTCCGTATAACGCCATTTCAAGGTGCGCAAACTGTAGCCAAAGAACCCCTTTCGTTCCACGTTGGCTGCTTTCGCGTTTGGTCGATTGCCAACGGCCCCGCGAGCCACTTGCGTCAACGCCCAGCCTCGCCCGATTTCATTCGGATCTTTTAGCATAGGCACCAAACTCTGACCTTGAATATTCTCTGGCGTCTTTATATCGCACAGCGCGGCGAGTGTTGGGAAAAGGTCAACATGCGAAACAGGGTTTGCCGCAACCGATCCTTTCGAGGTTGTTCCTGGAGCGACCATCAGCAACGGCACGCGAGCGCTCTCTTCGAAGAGGCTTTGCTTTTGCCACAATCCATGCTCGCCCACGTGATAGCCGTGATCGCTCGTAAATACGATGATGGTGTTTTCAGAAAGCCCTAAGCGATCGAGTGCATCGACGATTCGGCCGACCTGTGCATCCATAAAGCTGATACTCGCATAATACGCTTGAAGGCATTCGCGCCGAAGATCATCGGTCATTTGGTCTTGCTCTTTTTTCTGGCTTGCAAGTGCTGCGGCTGGAATATCCGCTCGATCTTCCTTGACCCCTTGAACTACGGGCATTTCGCTGACCGGGTAGTAACCGAAATACGGATCTTTTGGAGCAACATAAGGCGTGTGAGGGCGGAAAAAACCGACAGAAAGAAAGAACGGTCGGTCCTTTCTTTTAGCACAGCGTTCCAAGACCCATTCGGCATCTTCCGCTTGTTTCGCATCCGTATGGTGCATGTCGCTCTTGGGCGAAGCGTACCAACTCAGAGTACCGCCAAACTGGCCCGGTGTGAGAGTCTTGATTTTCGGATGCTCTTCAAGTCGGTCGACGCCAGCCGGGTTCAGCTCAAGTTCCCAGGAGGCTGGATCGTCGTGACCGTTGGTGCCAATCGAGTTGGGTACGTTATAGTGATAGAGCTTGCCGATGCGTCCGACGAAATAACCAGCATTCCGAAAAACTTGCGGCATACTTTGTTGTTGTGGAATCGACTGACGAAAGATCTGTGAGTTTGTAAGGATGCCGGTGCTATTCGGATACAAACCGGTGAGCATCGAGTTGCGACTGGGGCCACATAGCGGAAACGAACAATAGGCTTTATCGAATCGCAACCCGCGAGCGGCCAAACGATTGATGTTTGGGGTCTTGACCAGCGGATGCCCATAGCAACCCAGCATGTTATTGAGATCGTCGGAAATCAAAAAAAGCACATTGGGCCGTTGCTCGGCGAAAATCGGTGAACCGGTCGCGTTTAGCAAAAACGTAAACAACGTCAAAGCGACGGAGAGAAGTCGTTTCATTGGGAGGATTCCTAGAGGATATTGGCCAATCCCCTACCGCCTGGCGACAGCGGCAACAGTAGGATTTGGCAAGTAGCTCCCACATTGTAACGACTTGGAACATCGCCGGTGTATCCAGCTTCGTTCACTTGGTTTGTGACTGGGGCCGCAACCACCCCGATATCGAGACTTAGCGATTGATCCCTACCATGGCTTCCGGCTTAGCACTGCTTCTTTGAGTTCGTCACCGGTCATGCGAAAGGCCGCGTCGTGCGGGCATGCATAGACGCAGCGAGGTGTACCACCGATGCTCTTGCATTGATCGCAGGTTGTCGCTTTCTGTTGTATCAACGGAATTTGCATTTTGCCCTCGCCGCTGAAGCCCTCCTGATGACCATACATCGTTATGTTTCCATATGGGCAGTTGGTAGCGCATTGTCCGCAGCCAATACAGTGATCTTCGATCACGATCTCCTTGGATCCCTCGCGAAAAATTGCGTTTACCGGGCATCCAACCAAGCAGTAGGGGTCCGTACACGAACGACAACTCGTTGCAACGAGGAAATTCTCGAATCGCATCCCCTCGCGGACCAGTCTCGTTTCGCCTCCATGCGAATCGGCACAAGCTTTGGTACACTCGTCACACCGAGTGCAAGACTCTAAATCCAAGACGAGCAAGCTCTGTGCATTATAAAGTCCTTGGCTAACGAAACTCGATTTTCCAGTACTGAGCTCACTTTCTCGCTCGGTATCTTTTTTAAGCAGGAATCTTGCGCGGTCGAGGAGCCTCTGTTTGAAGTCGGGATTTGCGTCCGCTATTTGTCTCAATTGGGAGCTTTTAATTCGAACGAGTTCGACATGGTCCAGAGCACTGCATGTGGACGTACGTACTCCTGGCAGGTAGTCGAGTTGGTCAAAGTCCGATTTCAACTCACTACCATAAATAGACGAGAGTGCAGCGATTTCGCCGAATGCTCCGCTCGCCCCATCGACCGCTCCTGGACCAACGTAACTGACGATTTGCTCACGCGTACCGTGCTTGCGACTCACTTTGATGTACCCAAGTCGAATCAAATAAATATCGTCGCTCTTTTCCCCTTGCTTGAAAATAGACTGGCCTGGTTCCACGCTCATCAGCTCGGCATCCTTGGCGATAATCCGAGCCGCTTCGGCGCGTCCGGCGGGTGTCAGTTCTTTGAAGATAGGCAACCGCTCGATGTCGGAATTGAGTGCGTGCCGTCGGTATGCTTCGTTGAGTACATTGCGACTAGTCGCATTGCGCTGCAACATGTAGAGCACGTTCGTACCGATTTCAATCACTTCTGAATCTTCGACCGCAACCACGGTTGCAGTGCGTCTCTGTCGATTCAGGCAAGCCATCTCGCCCAGAATGACATCCTCGACACCGCGATAGAGCTTTTCCCTGGTTCCCGTCATCCCGAAATCGCTACCTGTTGCAAGACTTGGGGCCAGTGTTGGGCTCGAAGTCAATCCAAGGATACGCCGAAAGAATCCATCGCTTTTACTCACTGTCGCCCGAGATTTGTTTGGCGATTTCGCGCCGACCACGATTTCAAACTTGCCACTTTGAATCAAGAACGCCGTCGAACCGTACTCGCCCACGGTGCAAAGAGACTCTCCCGGTTTGAGAACACGTCGCACGCAAGCCCCACCATTGAATTGAAGGAATTTATACGGGATGCCAGAGAAAATGGGGATCTCAAGCATCTCTTCGGCAGTGACAACGGTACCGTCTTTGCCACTGCTCTTGCGTGTTTGTTCTAGAATCTTTTTCCCTTGCTTTTCGACGACAGTGGGCCGAAAGGTAAGCGCATCGGTCGGGCAAGAAATCACACATTCGCCACACGAAACGCACGAACTCTCAAGCATGGGTAGATCGGTATCAAATGCAATTCGAGCATCGTAGCCTTTCCCCTCGCGCGCCATCACATCATTTTGCTTGATGTCATTGCATGCGCGCGTACAGCGTTGGCAGAGTATGCATGCGTCGTGATTGACGGATATGATTTCCGAAGAAAGGTCGCGACCACGATTGCCTGCTAGTAAACTTGGCTGATATCGCGGCTTCTTGTCTCCTTTCACATATTCGGAGACCAATCGCTTTAGCTCGTTGGGCTCGTGTTTGCTTAGCCCGTTTCTTACGTCGTCGACGTCTTGAGAGGTCAAATGCTCTGACGCGAGTAGCTCGACGATGATCCCCACTGAGTTTTTGATAAGGTCGACGGTTTTCGGCTGGTCTTGGCTGGCCGATGTCGTGATGATCATTCCTTCCTTGACTAGATAGGTACACGAGGACACCAAGTCCTTTTTGACGCGTCCACTTGCGCGTCGTTCCTCGATCTCAACGAGGCAGACGCGACACACGCCGACCGGTTGGAGGTGTTCCCGATGGCATAAAATCGGGATCGGGTTTACATCACCCAATGCCTTCACATAAAGTTGGTTAACGGCATCATAAATGGTGGTGGGCCGCGGTATCATTTCTCCACGATCGTTTGCAAGGATGACGCCTTGGGAGTTTCGCAGCGGAACCGCTTTCTTGACCGAGAACTTAGCGCCATCGATCGAGATCTGCACGTCGAGGTCGAGATCGTCGAGCGTCGAATCCGTAGCTCGAATCAGTTGTCCATCAAGGCCGCGAGCAAAAAGCGCTTCTTCGCTTGCGCTGATATATTCCACCGAATCGACAAGTTCTTGTTCATTGGCCATTGTAAGGGCTCGTATCAACGGTTGGCGGAATGGAAGAATCGTAAATAGCTTCGCAACGGATTGCTCGCAACTTGCCCGAGGCCGCAGATGCTGGTTTTCTCCATAATGTTCGCCAACTCCATGGCGACCCCTTTCACTTGGTCTATTTCATGACTTGCTTTCTTGATCAGAAGCGATTCCGCCATGTCGACCATTTTTCTCGAACCTAGTCGGCATGGGACGCACTTGCCACACGATTCTCTTTGATAAAAACGACTGCACGCGATTGCTTGATCGAGCATATCTGCGTTTTCGTTATAAACGACGATGCCCGCGCCGAGCATAAATCCGATTTCTCGAGAAGCATTCAGGTCCAGCGGCAATAACTTGATATCCGTTGGATCGCCAACAAGTTTAGGAAATTTGAGCTCGTCGGTCTCCTTGCCTTCTCGGTCTGTCTTTTTGGGAAATCGTATGGCGCCCTTGGGAAGCCACGCTGGCAGGAAGCCGCCTGAAGGTCCACTCAATGCGACGGCCTGCAACGGAATACGGTCTCGCATTCCTCCTGCATACTCGTCGATCAATTCACCCAGAGTAATGCCGCATGGGACCTCATAGGAACCCGGCCGGTTTAGGTCTCCGCTGATCGAGAAAAACCGTTTACCACGAGATCGGTTTCGTCCCGCGTACTTGTACCATAACCCCGCAGGCTCCACGATCACGGACGTGTTGGATGCTTGTTCCTGCTCCAATGCTTCCGGTGACGGCCGCTGCAACAAAATAGAAGGTACCCAGGCGAACGTTTCGACATTGTTGAGAATGGTAGGTTGATCGTAAAGCCCGTTGGTTTGAAGCTCTGGAGGGCGATTTCGAGGTTCGGATCTTTTGCCCTCCAACGCTTCGATCAATGCGGTCTGTTCGCCGCACACGTACCCACCAGGACTCACGAACACTTCCACTCGAAAATCTCGACCGCTCTTGAAGATATCGTGCCCGCAAGCTCCCAACCGAACGGCATCCTGAATTGCGGATTCAAGCCTTGCAATCTGTTCGAAGTATTCGTGGCGAATGTAAATGAATCCTTGCTTGGCACCGGAGACAAGTCCGGCAATGATCATCCCTTCGATGATTAAATGCGGCGCCGCAAGCATTAGGTCTCGGTCTTTGAAGGTGCCGGGCTCGCTCTCGTCGGCATTGCAAACAACATACTTCGCTTCCCCGAGTGCGTTGCGAGCCTCGTTCCATTTGTCGGAAGCGGGGGCACCTGCCCCCCCCATTCCCATCAATCCTGCGGTCTTGAGAGCTTGGATTACCTTGTCAGGGTTAGGGTCACGAACATAGGCTCGCACCGCAGCATAGTAGGATGACGCAGGAGCCTCACCTCGCGTTGTTTTCGCTTCATGGATCGAGCGATAGCAGTCGATCTCGGCTCGTGCGAGCGATACGGTGGCCGTGTCCATATCGCTATCCGGCTTGGGCGAGCTTCCAGCGAGTGTTGCGAGAACCGCATCCATGCATTCCTTTTGCGTATGGGCGACAAAAAGCGATTCGTTGATCAACATCGCTGGCGCTCGATCGCAACGTCCCAAGCACGACGCTTCGGTGATTTCAAGTGTCGCATCACCGACATCCTCTTGAAGCTCTCGAAGTTGTTTTGCAACCTCGACAGAGCCTCGCAACCGACAACTCATGTCGCGGCAAATGGAAACATGGCATATCGGAGGTTCCGTGCGACGGAAATGCGGAAAGAACCCAATCACATCTTGAATGACGCGAACGGGTTCACCCACTTGGTCCGCAATGCGATTAATGTCCGCTTCCTGGATGCGTCCGTGCTTGTGCTGAGCCTCTCGAAGCATCTTGGCGATGCGTGTCCCAACTTGGCGATCGACTAGTGATTTCATGGTCGGGAACGAAGCTCTCTGGAACGAAGCTCTTGGAACAAAGTGTCGCTGTAATCGGATAGAAAACCGGGACGGAAATCGCTCGAATTAGGTCGAGTGGATTCGTCATTGCGCAACCAAGTTTTTGGCTCACCGAAGAATCCTTGCTTCGTAAGTTTAGAAAACCTGTTTTTTGAAGCGTCCATGTTCAACCCATCCGCAATCGACTCCGTCAGAATATACCATTGGGCTGCTGACTCCCAACTTGATAGGGTTGGTTCCAGTTTCAGCAATTCCGCCAGTTGGGACGTCAAATCTGCATCGGGCCAATGGTTTGTGTCGATGACAGACTTTAGTTCGGACTCTAGCAAATTCAGCACTCGCTCAGATTTGGATTGAACCGCGTATGCCGACGGCGCGATCCGTTCCATTTCCTTTGTTAGTTCTTCGAGTTGGTTGCTCAACGCGGCCGAAGATTTCTCGCCGATTGCCTGACTTAATAGGGAGGTGCACCACGAGTCCCACGAATAAGAAGCGTTGGCGCCTTTTGCTTGACGCCAGCTTGGTTGCTCCAGCGCGTGGTGACAGTTGGTACAGCTATACTCAGTGAGTTCTGGCCAATCGTGGATGGAATCCGACTGCTGTGCTTTTTCCGCCCGAGCGGTGAGCATTTTCATGCGAGCTATCGAAGCTTGAAGCTTGCCTATGCGCCAACTGCGAAGTCGGGAGGATTTACCATACTGGGCGAGTTCGTCTTTTGTTTCCCAGTGTTTTGGGTATCGACGTGAAAACAGTTCAAAATCAAAATACATAGGAGGGTGTCCACTTGCCATCAACTGGTGGTCGACTTCACGATCGCGACCTGCAATTCGGCTGAGTTCGCCAACATGGCAAGAGGAACAAACGGCGGCTCTCAGGGCGATCGATTCGACGTTCACCATTTTGCGATCTTCGAATCGCTTGGCGCCGAGTGACTGCCATTCTTGGGAGAAATGAGTATCATCCCAAGGGTCCGCAGGCCCATGACAAATTTGACAGTCGCCCCCAAGGTTTCGCTTGGAAACCGGCGCTAGTTCGCGCGCGTGACATGAAACACATTTCATCTCAAGAAACGCTTTGTAGTCGATGGATCCAACGACCGTTTCCCGCTTCGTCATCC
>JAIPFP010000212.1 GCA_021736575.1 Pirellula sp.
GATTTTGGAAGAGTGGATTGCATCCGGCGCTCATGACCCTCGAACCATGACCAATACCCAGGGGCAGCCCATGGCCTCTCCAACCGGTATGAGTATTGAATCCGGTCGACAATTTTGGTCCCTTCTTCCGATCGCTAACCCAAAGCCACCTAGCAACAAGAGTAGCGAATGGGCCAAAACGCCAATCGATCAGTTCATCCTTGATAGGCTTGAACGCGAAAACCTCCAGCCCGCACCAACGGCGGACCGAGCAAGTCTCATTCGTAGAGTAACGCTCGACTTAACGGGGATTCCACCGACACCGGATGAGATTGAGGCTTTCACAACGTGCGAATCGCCAAACGCCTACGCGGAGCTGATCGATCGATTGCTTGCGTCACCGCAGTACGGTGTGCATTGGGGGCGGCATTGGCTCGATGTCGCGCGATATGCTGACTCCAATGGGTTGGACGAGAACATCGCCTTCGGCAATGCCTGGCGCTACCGCGATTACGTCATCCAATGCTTCAACGCAGACAAACCCATCGATCAGTTCTTTGTCGAGAATATCGCAGGGGACTTGATTCCGGATAGCAGCCTCGAATCGATCACAGGAACAGGCTTTTTGGTTTTGGGCGCCAAAGTGCTTGCTGAACCAGATCGCGAAAAGCTTGTCATGGACACGATCGACGAGCAGCTTGACACCATTGGCAAAGCGTTCATGGGAATGACGATGGGTTGCGCCCGATGTCACGATCATAAATTCGATCCCATCAAACAGGTCGACTACTATGCACTTGCCGCGATCTTTAAAAGTACCAAGACGTTCGGTGATACAAACTTCGGTGCGATCAAGCATTGGCATGAAATCTCGTTTGCCGATCAGGTAGAACGCGAGTCGCTCAAAAAAGTAAACGCAGAAATTGCCAAACATCAGGCCTCTCTTTCAGCGTTCAAATCGAGCGCTTTTAATAAGCTGCGTACACAAGTTCGGGGGCAAGCCGCCGACTACCTGGTTGCAGCTACCAAGATCGCCCCAGATATGATACTTCAAGACGTTGCTGCCATCGCCGAACCGATGGGGCTGCATCCACGAGTCCTATTCCAGTGTCGTCGCCAATTGTCCTTTCAAACAGAACATCCACTGTTTCTCAAGTGGCATGAGCTTTTGAAAGCCAACGATGCGAGTCAAATCGGTGAGTACTATCGAGATCTTTTTCAACGAACGGAAGCGGCTTTCGCGGACGCAAAGAAAAAAGATCCCGCGACCAAAAAACTCGACGATCCAGAATTGGAGATGGCGAGAGCCGAGCTTTACAATTTGACCGGCTTCCTGGCCATACCGCCAAAGCCGGAGTTTGCATTTGACGAGGAAACCCTGAGGGAGATTGGCAGACTTGCAACGGAAGCACGTTTAGCGGAAAGTTTCGCACCAGATGAGTCCGCAGTGATGGGTGTCAACGATGGCCAAGTACTCACAGGATTACCGATCCATATCCGTGGCAGTCATCGAAATCTGGGCGATGTCGTGCCTCGCGATTTCCCCGAGGTCATGCGTCCGCCACACGAGTCCCCCATTCTGTCTCGAAAACAAAGCGGTCGGCTCGAGTTTGCTCGTTGGCTAACAAGCCCCAACCATCCACTTACTGCTCGCGTTTTCGTCAATCGTGTGTGGCGTTGGCATTTTGGAAAAGGCCTGGTTGAGACCACGGAGAATTTCGGCGCTCTCGGCGACCGACCATCGCATCCTGAGCTTCTCGATTATTTGGCAAGGTCGTTCGTCGAATCGGGCTGGTCGATGAAAGAACTTCATCGCTTGATTTTGCGATCAAGCACGTTCCAGATGAGCACTCATAACGAGGCCTCAGAAACAGCCTCGATGGTTGATCCTGAAAACCGCCTGTTGTGGAGATTTCACCCTCAGCGTATGACTGCCGAGCAAATCCGAGATTCGATTCTTTTGGTATGTGGACAACTCGACCTTCGAATGGATGGTAAATCCGTCCCCTTGCGAAATCGGCAATTTGTTTTCGATCATACGTCCATCGATAATACACGCTATGACAGCCTTCGCCGTGCAGCGTTTTTGCCGGTGATTCGCAACAACGTTTACACTTTTTTCGAGCAGTTCGATTTCCCGGACCCAACCATGCCAACCGGTAGTCGCAACACCACGACCGTTGCGCCACAGGCTCTGCTGTTGATGAACTCCGAACTCGTTATCAATGCAGCCAAACGGTTAACATCGCAGGTTTGCAGTAGCGTTTCGTCACCCAAGGAGCGGATCGAACTGCTCTATCGAGAAGTATACGGACGCAAAGCTTCTGCGCATGAAAGCGAGCGAGCCATTGCATTTATTGCAAGCGGCTCACCCATTGGAGAATCGCTTAGCGACGGGGGAGCGGTCCAAGAAAATTGGTTTTTGTTATCGCAATCTCTGTTGTTGAGCAACGAATTTGTCTTTATCAAGTAATCAATCAACGATTCCGACGATAGTAGCTTGGGACCACGATAGTAGCTTGGGACCATCGTCCCGAGCATAACCATCGTCCCGAGCATCTTTGATAGGTCGGACGGGACAGATGGTCCCATCCTACGAAATGCATCCTACGAAATGAAATGAAATGTCGAACATGCATTTACCAAATAACAATCGACGCTGGATGCTCAAGAACACAGCCGCTGGCTTTGGCTATCTTGCATTCCAAGCGTTGATGGACCAGGTGATCGGAGATGAATCGACGGTGCTTCGCGGAGCCGAAAGCGGACCACTTGCCGCTCGAAAGCCTCATTTTGAAGCCAGAGCCAAACGAATCGTTTTCTTGTTTATGAAGGGTGGGCCCTCGCACGTCGATACTTTCGATCCCAAGCCCCTGCTGGATCGCGACGATGGCAAACCACCACCCTTTGCGTTGCCCAAGGTTGTTTTTGCGGCTCAGGGGAATCTATTGAAGTCACCTTGGAAATTCAAGAACTATGGCCAAAGTGGATTGCCCGTCAGTGACCTGTTCCCAAATGTTGCCAAGCATATCGATGACTTGTGCATCTTGCGTTCGCTTCACGGTAGCAACCCAGCCCATGGTGGTGCTTTGCTCAAGCTGCATACGGGAAGCGACCAGTTCGTTAGACCGAGCATGGGAGCTTGGGTGACGTACGGGCTCGGGACGGAGAATGAAAACCTACCGGCCTTCGTGACGATCTGTCCAACGCTAGCCCATGGAGGGATGAACAATTGGGGATCGGCGTTCTTGCCAGCGCATTGCCAAGGGACACCCATCGGAAATGCGAGTTTGCCGGCATCCGCCGCGAGTGTCAAGCACATTTACAATAGGACGACTCAACTCGACACTCAACGCAAACAACTCGATCTGCTCGCATCCATGAATCGCGATCACTTCGAAGAAAACGACCGGGAAAAGGCCTTGAGCGGAAGATTGAATTCCTTTGAATTGGCATATCGAATGCAAACCGCCATGCCTGAGGTTCAAGATTTGTCTGGTGAAACGCAAGCGACGCTTCAGCTCTACGGTATCGATGATCCGATCACGGAAAATTTTGGTCGACAGTGCTTGATGGCCCGTCGATTTCTGGAACGTGGGGTCCGTTTCGTTCAGGTAACTCATAGCGATAGTGAAGTGCAATGGGATCAACACAGCGACTTGGTCCAGGGTCATTCCAAGAACGCGTCGGAGGTAGACAAGCCGATCGCCGGTTTCTTGAGCGATCTAAAAGCCAGTGGATTGCTCGAGGACACGTTGGTATTGTGGGGGGGCGAGTTCGGTAGGACACCCACGTCGCAAGGGAACGGGCGGGACCACAACCCGCATGGTTTTTCCATGTGGATGGCAGGCGGCGGAGTCAAGGGCGGATACGCTTATGGAGCGACAGATGACTACGGCTACTATGCGACCGAGAACAAGATGCACATCAATGATTTGCATGCAACCCTCTTGCACTTACTGGGGCTCGATCACGAGCGGCTCACCTATCGGTATGCAGGTCGCGATTTCCGACTAACCGATGTAGCTGGCCAGGTCGCAAACGATATCATCGCATAGGCGGGAACTCAACAACTCTACTGAACAATCCGCGAAGCAGACTTCTATTGACCCTCATGACCTTGTGTTTTGCGATGCAAAGTTTGGTCGGTGAAACGGTGATGTCCATTGTACGGAATGGCAACCTGCTAGCCACTAAAAGGCACAAAGTCCACAAAAAGTTTGAAAGTTCGATTCAACAGATCCTCCGGTTTGTGTCGTTTGTGATTTTTTGTGGCCAGAAAAAATCGCAAGGTGCGTAAGGATGCTCTTTCGAATTCCAAATCATAAACAGACGGGAGCATTCGAGGACGAAACCAACGCAGCGACAACGCGCCCCCCGCTACAATGATCGGGTTCCGGCAAACCAACCATACTCAACATGATTGCTTTCAGTTGGAAACTGGGTTGCTCAAGTTGCATAAATTTCAAGTCTATGTCACAGTCTTGGAACAAAACTAGCCTAGATGTCCATTGGGTTCCGATCACGATGCTCCAGCAGTGTTTCTACCAAGTGGTTGAAGGTTTCCAATAATAAAAAGTGAGGATCGAGTGGAAAAGAATCGGGTTGCATTTGTTGATGGGCTGAGGATTTTAAGTATTTTTGCGGTTGTTGTTGTCCACATTTGTGCTGATGGCTGGGGAAAGCTCCCCGTTAGCGATCCGGATTGGAGAATCCTTAACATTTTTGCAAGTTCCGTTCGTTGGTGTGTACCTCTTTTTGTGATGATTAGTGGAATCTTCATGTTAAAGCCTGACAAGCACATTAGTGTCCGTTCCATTTGGTCGAAGTATATCCTGCGGATGGTGGTGGCCCTCTTCCTTTGGGGCACCTTGTATTATGCCCTTAAGGCTCCACCTGGTTCATTCCACGATATTGGGTCGCTGGCAAACGTTTTATTTACAGGATTCACAAGTAATATTTTTGGCGCGACCCACTATCATTTGTGGTATCTTTACATGATTATTGGCCTCTACGCCTTGACACCGTCAATTCGAATTTTTGTAAAAGGTGCTGAGAAAAAAGATCTCGAGTACCTTATCATTCTGTTCATAATATTCAGTTTCGTTATTACTCTCGCAAACATTTTCCTGACTCAATTGAATCTCAAATCAATAGCGATTCTCAACATTCCAGAGTTTAGCGGATTTGTCTGTCACTACATCATTGGTTACTACCTGTATCATTTTGGTTTGCCCAAAAATATTCGTATCACCCTCTATGTTCTTGCAGCCAGCTCCTTTTTCCTGACCGTCTTTGGAACTCAAATTTTGTCGCAGATGAACGAATCGACTTTCTCTGGACTTCATGGTTATTTGCTTCCCACGACCATGTTAGAGGCCTCCGCAATATTCGTCCTTTTTAGGGAAATGAAAGCCTTTTCCACCCTATCTGATAAAGGATCTTCCTTTCTTGGAAGTGTCTCGTCCTTGGTATTTGGAATTTACCTTATTCATCCTGTATTTGTTTCGCTAGTATGGAAACTTGGTTTGTCCACCAGCTCTTTTTTCATGCCGTTAGCCATAATTACGTTCTCCGTAGGCGTGTTTTTATTAAGTCTAGCGACCGTGGCTGTTTTACGAAAACTTGGTCCGTGGGCGAGATACGTTCTGTAGTCCATGGAGGTCGATAGGAAAGGTCACAGTTTTGGTTTTCCGCGAATCGGAGCCCACGTTGTACTTGCGATGCTTGCCAGTAGGAATCCCAAAGAGCTGGCCAACGGTGGACTGTGAATCGGACAGAGCTAACGAATTCGGCTAGACTGAAGCGTGCTACAACCCTACTCCGTCCTTGCAGAGACTTATTCCATCCGTTTCGATGCTGTACGCGAGATTTGCCTATCCCACCCCAGGATCCGCTCAACATGAAAGTTATTTCACTCACGCTTGCCAGTTTACTTGTCCTCGTCCAGCCTCTGGCTGCGCAAGACAAAGAAAAGAAAAAAGCATCGCCGAAAGCCGCGAAGAGCGACTCAGCCTATGCCGCTGGAGTGCCAAAGCCCACGCTCGCCAAAATCCGGTACGGCAACCATGAACGCCAGATTCTTGATTTTTGGAAAGCGGAATCATCCACAACGACTCCGCTCGTCTTTGTCATTCACGGGGGGGGATGGCAGGGTGGTGAAAAGGAGCGAGTGGATCGATTCGTCGACGTCGCTGCATTGCTGAAGGCGGGCGTCTCCGTGGCGGCCATCAATTACCGCTTCATCAAAATGGCAGAGGATGAAGGGATCAAGCCGCCGGTAAAAATTCCGTTGCAAGATGCCACGCGGGCATTGCAGTTCGTGCGCAGTAAGGCGGCGGAGTGGAACGTCGACAAAAATCACATTGGTGCAGCCGGCGGATCAGCAGGAGCTTGTTCCAGCTTGTGGATCGCTTTTCACGACGATCTTGTTGATGCAAAAAGCGTTGATCCGGTTGCCCGCGAGTCCTCGCGCCTGCAATGCGTCGCCGTGACCGGGGCACAAACATCGCTCGATCCACAACAGATGAAGGAGTGGACCCCCAATAGCAAGTATGGAGGGCATGCCTTTGGCATTCCGTCCTTCAATCAATTCCTCGCGGATCGTGACAAGATTCTACCGTGGATCGCGGAATATTCACCGTATGCTCTTGTTAGCAAAGACGATCCTCCAGTTTATCTAATCTACAGCGCACCTCCTGCGCTCGGTCAGGATCAGAAAGACCCAACTCACACCTCGAACTTCGGTGTTAAGCTCCAGGAGCACTGCCAGGCAACCGGCGTCAACTGCGAGCTTCAATACCCAGGTGCTCCAAATGGGAAACACGCCACGCCAACGGATTTCCTCATCGCTACCCTGAAGGCTAAATGAAGCTGGTATCAAGGCTGCCACAGCAAATTTTTATAGAAAGTCAATCTGCTATCATGAGAGTTTTGTTACTGCTTTTCCTGTCATCGTTCGTTCATGTACTCAATGTGAATGCGGCGGACCCAATCCATGTTTTGGTTTGGGACGAACGACAACCGCGTCAGAAGGAGGCCTACGACAATTTCCTTGGTAACGAAATTGTTTCACGGCTAAAGGCGATCACGAATGATATGGAGTTTCGGTCGGTCGCGTTGGACGATGCTGAACAAGGACTTTCGGCCGGAAATCTTGAATGGGCCGATGTGATCGTGTGGTGGGGCCATGTCAGGCAAGGCGAAATTAAGGACGATACGGCACAACGCGTTTTGGAATACATCAAGCGAGGCGATCTGGATCTCATCGCGTTGCATTCCGCCCATTGGGCGCGACCCTTTGTTGCTGCCATGAATTGGCGAAGCATCGAGGATGGTCGCAAACAATTCGAAAAGATTGCACCAGGCGAAAAGATAACCATCGAGACGGTTGCTCCGCCCCGTCCGCAAACCGTACCGACGCATGGGAGTGTTTTGACGCCAGCCTACTTTTCCTACAAGACGAACAAGAATTCAGTAACCGGAGTGGTTCATTTACCGTGGTGCTGCTTTCCTGATTATCGGGCTGATGGCAAACCAAGCACCATCACGGTCAAGTTACCGCAGCACCCAATCGCCAAGGGATTACCGGCGAAGTTCAAAGTTGGCCAAACGGAGATGTATAACGAACCGTTTCATGTTCCAGAACCTGATGAAGTGATCTTCGAAGAGGCATGGGAACTGGGTGAACGATTTCGAAGCGGAATGGTTTGGCAGATCGGCCAAGGAAAAGTTTTTTATTTCCGACCTGGGCACGAGGAATTCCCTTTGTTCAAGCAAGCTGAGATGATTCAGATTCTCTCCAACGCTTGTCACTGGCTTGGAGAGAAGTGACGCGGTAAATCATATGGCTGAGGCACAGTTGCGTCCTTACCAGGATCGACTCGATACATGTCCATCCCGCGTGGCAAGGCATGATTGGTGGTTGCGATTGACAACAACTGACCCCCGCTTGCATGTCGGCGTCGGCCGGATTATAAAGCGCAACCGTCGCGATCTGTTCACGTTTTTTATCGTTGTTCAAAGGGGATGTCATTATGAAGCAGGGTCTTGTACTTTTGGCGTTGGGAATCGTGTTGGGGATTTGTCCGCAAATATCCCAGGCGGGCTTTGTTACGTTTGTTGCAACTCTTGGCCCTGAAGTTAGCGGTGCTACGGGGACTGGATTTGCTCAGGTGGATTTAGATACCGTGGCTCATCTGATGCGGGTTCAGGTCAACTTTTCGGGCTTGAGCGGGAACACCACAGTGTCTCATATCCACGGTCCCACGGCGTCGCCGGGCACCGGGACTGCGAGCGTCATGACTACGACACCCACGTTCAGCGGTTTCCCTGCAGGTGTGAAATTTGGAACGTATGATGTGTTATTAGACACTTTGGCTTCCAGCACGTATCGATCCGGGTTTATTACCGCCAGCGGTGGAACGACGGCTCTGGCAGAGGCGGCCTTGTATTCCAGTTTGCAGGCAGGAACGGCCTACTTAAACGTCCATAGCTCCACCTTTCCTGGCGGCGAAATCCGCGGATTTCTGAACGCCGTTCCAGAGCCAGCCAGCCTTACATCGCTGGCCATTGGAGCGGTTGGCTTATTGCTCGCAAGAAGACGGTTCGTCAAACGCAAATAAATGGCATCCCGTTGAGGGAACCAAACAGTGTTCAGTGTAGAACAGTTGTCCTCAACTGTTTCTGAAGCAGGTACAAACTTCATTTCAGATAAACGATTCTACAATATGATTCGTCGGGACCGCAGGTTTGGGATGCACTATGAATCTAAATACTGTGCGACACGATGTGTTCAGTGTAGAACAGTTGTCCTCAACTGTTTCTGAAGTAGGTAAAAACTTCATTTCAGATAAACGATTGGACAACCGTTCTACAATATGATTCGTCTAACGGGGCCGTCTAACGGGGCCACCCCAGCTGTATTCTCCCGACTTTCTCTTCGTATCAACCAACGTTGCTCCTCGCACGGCATGAAATCAGCCAACTTCATTTGGATCAAAGATATCGCGACGATTCTGCCTAGCCATGGACAGAGCCCTTTCCGTAAATGCGCAACGAAAATGCAACGCCACAAAACTAAGCTGGAGATATAGAAAAACCAAAATCGGTGGACAAGTACGGATGGATGGCTCTATAAAAATTAGATGGATGGCCCTATGAAATCCTATGGCGATGGCTGCTTGCCATGAAGTCATGAAGTGATCATTAGCAGCAGGATTCTTCTCATGAAAACCAGATTTTCATTCTTTGCCGGTAAGATATCCACCCCGCGTGGCAATGTATGAGTGGTGTATGCGATTGACAACAACTGCCCCCCGCTTGCTTGTCGGCGTCGGCCGGAGTATAACTCGCCGAGGTCTAACTGCGGGTTTTTTATCGTTGTTCAAAGGGGATGTCATTATGAAGCAGGGTCTTGTACTTTTGGCGCTGGGAATCGTGTTGGGGATTTGTCCTCAAACATCCCAGGCAGGGTTTATTACGTTTGTTGCAAATCTTCGCGGTCCAAGTGAAGCACCCCCATACGCTTCTCCGGGGACTGGATTTTGTCAGGTGGATTTTGATATCGTGGCTCATCAGATGCGGGTTCGGGCCAGCTATACGGGTTTGGTCGCGAACTCCACCGCGTCTCATATCCACGCTCCCACGGCGTCGCCGGGCACCGGGAATGCGGCCATCGCGGTTGGGTTTAATGCCGCAAACGGTTTCCCGTTAGGTGTGACGAGTGGAACGTATGATCAATTATTCGACACGTCGCTGGCCAGCACGTATCGAGCCGCGTTTGTTACTGCCAACGGTGGAACGGCGGCTGGGGCAGAGGCGGCTTTGCTTTCCTATTTGATGGCTGGATCGGCCTACTTCAACGTCCATAGCTCGACCTATCCTGGCGGCGAAATCACAGGATTTCTGAACGCCGTTCCAGAGCCAGCCAGCCTTACATCGCTGGCGATTGGAGCAGTTGGCCTGTTGCTCGCAAGAAGACGGTTCGTCAAACGCAAATAAATGGCATCCCGTTGAGGGAACCAAACAGTGCTCCTCGCATACTTGCCGACAAGAGAATCGCTAACTAGCACTCGGCAAGGGCGAGCAGCCCGTACGATAGCCGGATCGTCCGCGAAGAATCGCTTCTTGTGCCAACGACTCCGGCTTGCCCGCTACGCGCTTAAAGATCTCGCAGAATCGCTTTGCTAAGTCGCAATCTCTGGCCTATCGCAAGAGAAAAGGTGTCAGCAAGAGAAAAGGTGTCACAGCAAGAGAGCAAGAGAAAAGGTGTCAGGAACCGTTTATGGACAAATGTTAAAGCATGACATGTTGATAACACTATGCGCCTGCCATTGCGCCGCGTTTGACATCCCAGCCAAGTACAAAGTCGCAATGATCAGGTTGCAAGACTACGACGATATGCCCATTCAATTGTATCAGGGCGTTTAGCAAACTCCGTCCCGAGGAATTTGGTGTTCGGACGTATCATGACTCGCCCCAAATCCAATCGATCGGCATCCCAGCACGTACTTTTAACGATGTTGCCACTTATCATTCCTAACTCATGGTCGCGAATAGCTTCGAAAAGCACTTGAAACGTATCCTCTTCTAGATCGAACAGTGAACCGCGTAGCGTTTGAACGAACTCGGCCGCGCGTTCTCCATGTCCAAGGTCAGAAAGATCATCTTCTCGACAGCAATCATGCATATACGCGAAGAGGTCAACGAGATCCGGTTCAACTCCGGTTCGCTTTGCGATGCGATGACCATTTTCGCGTACCCGCTGCCAATGGGACACGCCGTGAATTCCCTTGAGGTCCAATTGAAACCGATCTTTCGCCGCGCGAACGATTTTTGGGAAATCAACTAGTAAACTTCTTTTCTGAGCCATTGGTTTGGACTTCGGATCAAATTGGCAATTCTGGAACGGGTTATAGAGTTAAAAGTCCCTGATCAGGGACTGCCAGTTGCATTTCAACGTGATGAAGCATTAGACACGTGTGCTAAATTTTGGTTCGGCTTCATCGACTTTTGTGGGGCCAAGGATATCGAGTTGCAGTCGAGTAGGAATGTTGCTCGCGGCAAGACACGCTCGCACGCTTCCGCAAAGACGCTTTCACGAGCTTCTTTGCGAGTCGCCCTTTTTGTGTGACTGGTTATGGAGTCGCTTCCAACTGAACCCATTGAACATTTTTCGGGTATTTGTCTGGTTCCAAACGAGTTGAATGCAACAGTTGGATTTTCCAGCGGTCATCCTCTCGGACGATCACTGCACTTTCGAGCCAAACGACGGTCCGCAGCCCGCTCTCACGACGAATCTCAGCCTTGTTCCAGTAGCTCACCCAGGCCACATTGCCTACCTCTCGAGCTCGAATCTGGCTGAAGAAGTTCTTCCGCTCAAACGGTTC
>JAIPFP010000213.1 GCA_021736575.1 Pirellula sp.
GAGTGATGTCAATTTTGTAGCCTTCGGAATCGACACCTGTCACCAAACATTGGTAACGTGCATCGCTACCACGCAGTACGATTTTCGAGTTTTCGTCGGGGCCCTTGGTTTGTGTTCCGAATTCAAAATGGACCGAGCGAACGCCTTCCACAGGCTTATCACCGGCATTTGCTGATGGAAATCCGACCGAACCAACGAGGGGCGACAAAACGAGCGCGAGAATCGCAAGGGCGATCGGCTTCCAACAGAAACGTGGAGTTGCAGAGGAATTGTAGGGCATGGTTTAGACCTTATATCAATTCTTTGATGGGTTCGTGATCGACTAAGAATTGCGGCCGACCGGTAGGATCTACAAGTGTTGTTTTGGCGACGTTGATTCCCATGTTATGGTAAAGCGTCGCGATGACTTCTTGAAAATGGACGGGCCGAAGCGTTGCGTATTCACCCAGTCTATTGGTTGCACCGATGGCTTGTCCGGCGCGGATACCACCCCCTGCCATGAATGCGCAACTGACTTGAGACCAGTGGTCTCTGCCCCCTTCTTTATTGATTTTTGGAGTGCGACCGAATTCGCCCCATACCACGATACTGACATCATCGAGCATTCCTTTCGAATCCAAATCCTCGATGAGTGCACTCAAGCATTGGTCTAGTTTGCCGCCGTGGTCGCGAACCATATCGGCGTTCTTGCCGTGGCTATCCCATCGCCCGAAACTCAAGCTGACAACGCGTACGCCGGCCTCGATCAATCGTCGCGCGATTAGAAAATGATCATTGCGTGTGGCTACGCCGTCGTATTGGAATTGATAGGGTTTGCCATCTCCATAGCGAGCTACCACAGCCGGGTCTTCTTTGGACAAGTCAAGTGCATCAACTAGTTTGCTGCTCGTCAGTACATCCAAGGCTCGTTGACTGAAGGCATCCATCCCTTCGATCACACCAGAGTTGTCGATATCGCGACGCATGCCATCGAGACTCGTCAACAATTGCTTTCGATCTTGGAGGCGGTCAAGCGAAACACCGTTTAGTTTCATGTTCTCAATGCCGGGCCCGTCTGGTTTGAAAGCGGAATGCGAAGCACCCAAGAAACCAGGCCCCCCGCAATCGGACCATTGCACGTGCTTGGATTTTTCTGCGAGGCCAACAAAGGTTGGAATGGCTGGGTCGGCGGGACCACAGATTTTGGAAATCGCTGCGCCCATCGACGGGCGACCACCCAGGGATCGTAGATCTTCGGTTTGCCAACCGCTCATGCATTGAAACGACTCATGACGGTCTTTGCATCCGACGATCGATCGAATCACGACCGCTTTGTCCATGATCTGAGCTAGCTTCGGAAAGACTTCGCAGATTTGAATCCCCGGTACATTGGTCGGTATCGGCCGAAACTCTCCGCGAATCTCAGACGGCGCATCTGTTTTGATTTCCCACATATCTTGATGAGGCGGTCCACCACCCAGAAAAATCTGGATGATCGCTTTATGCTTGTTGCTTTTCCCTTGGGCTGCCTCCGCCCGCAAGACGTCGCTCAAGCCGAAAGCGGTGGCGCCAAAGCTCATGCCACCAATCTTAAGAAACGATCGCCGCGATTCGCGGTCACAGTAACTGTTCGGAGATCCGTGCTGACCTAGGATCGACAACATAGTCATGGCCGTTTGGGGGTAGGAGGTGGTGGGCTGGACTCGGCAAGCTTGTAAGCCTGCGAGCGTTAGTGGGAGAGGGTGTCTTGGCTCGAAGTCGATTCACGAAACTGCCGACGCCGACTTATAATGCTCCATAATTTTAGCACAAAAGTCAATCCGCGTACGACATTTGTGCGATATCCTGACTTTTGTGGCACGGCTTCGGAGCAACCCATCGGTTTGCCCTGGGGTATTGCTGACAAAACAGTTAAAATGGGGGGAAATGCTTCTTGGCAGCCCAGCGACCCAGCGAGAATACAACGCACGGAAACGACGATGGCAATCGATTATTACAAGGTGTTAGGGATAGAGCGGACAGCATCTGCCGAGGAAATTTCCAAGGCATATCGGAAAAATGCACGAAAGCATCATCCCGATTTGAACCCTGATGACAAAAACGCCAAAAAGCGGTTTCAAGAGATTCAACAGGCTTACGATTGTCTAAACGATCCGGAAAAGCGAAAGCAGTTTGACCAATACGGATCCGACTACGAGAAGTTTGGCGGCAAAAATCCATTCGCCGGTGGACACCCGGGTGGAGCGTGGGGGGGCGATCCAGGCGACCAGGGGTTCGATTTCGGACAAATTTTCGGCCAAGGTGCCGCAGGCAGTGCCGACTTAGGCGACATATTCCGACAATTCGGAGGTGGTGGTAGCGGACCCAATCGAACCCGTCGGGGAGGACCGGCCAAAGGTCAAGACATTTCAGCCGAAATCGCAGTACCTTTGAGAACCATCATCCAAGGTGGTCAGACACAAATCCAACTTGATCATGACGGTAAGCTGGAATCGATTACGGTCAAAATTCCGGCAGGTATCGAACCGGGCAAAAAAATACGGTTGAGAGGCCAGGGACAACACGTCCTAGGTGGCAGGGCGGGGGATCTCCTTCTCAAGATCAACGTCGAATCCCATCCATACTTCAAGATTGCTGGGAAAAATCTGGAGCTGAGACTTCCCATTTCGATTCCGGAAGCCATCGAAGGGGCTCGAATCGATGTCCCGACTCCAGCCGGGACCGTTACACTCAAAATCCCGCCGATGAGCAACAGCGGAAAAAAGCTTCGCATCAAAGGCCAAGGGCTAAAAAACGCCGACGGCAGTTCAGGTGACATGACGGTCGAGCTTATGATCAAACTACCCGATGTCGCACCTCCCAAGTTTGACGAGACCTCGCAGAATTGGGCCGATGCCTATGCAAAACCTATTCGAGATGGCGTTCAACTCTAATAACAACGTACGAGGCGATCGAAAGAATATGAGCGAATCCATTGCAATCCGCTACGGCAAAGGGGAACTCCACATCCGTTTGCCCTTGGGATGCGAACCCACTGTCATTCGCAAGCCAGACATGCCTGTGCTGCACGATGCGAATGAAGCTGTTCGCAATGCCCTTCGGAATCCTGTGAATGCACCCTCCATCCAAGAACTTGCGAAAGGTGCAAAGCGAGTCTGTATTGTCACATGCGATGTCACGCGACCCGTTCCGAATGGCCCCATTCTGAAAGGGCTGGTCGAACAACTGCGTGAACACGGCGTCACTCTGGACCGTATTACGATCTTGATTGCGACGGGCCTACATCGACCCAATCTCGGTCGCGAGATGAGGGAAGTGATTGGAGACGACTGGGTTTTCGATAACGTCCGGATCGAAAATCACTTTGCTCGCGATACAGCTTGGATGGTCAATCTTGGGAACACTCCAACGGACGGCATACCCGTCCTTCTCAATCGCCATCTCGTCGAGGCGGACTTGCGAATCGTCGTTGGGCTAGTGGAGCCCCACTTCATGGCGGGTTATTCGGGCGGTCGCAAAGTTATCGCACCTGGAGTTGCCGGCGAAGCAACGATTCGGACGTTTCATAACCATCGATTCATGGCGGACCCTTTGGCTTGCAACGGAAACCTTGTGAACAACCCGTTGCACCGGGGGCAGCTTGAGATTTTGAAAATGTTGGGTAAGGCATACGCAATCAATACCGTGATCGATGAAGCCAGGCGTATGAGTTTCCTCAATTTCGGCGACTGCGAGCTGAGCCACCTCGAAAGTGTCGCGTTTGTGAAGCAGTTCGCGGAAGTCCCCATGGATAAACAATTTAACACGGTGGTCACCAGTGCTGCTGGTTACCCGCTCGACAAAACGTACTACCAAACCGTCAAAGGGATGGTCGCACCGGTTCAAATCTTGGCCGATGGCGGACGTATGATCATCGCAAGTGCCTGCGAAGAAGGGCTTGGATCGCACGAATATCGCGAGTCGCAAACGCGTTTGGCAGCACTGGGCAGTCAAGGATTCTTGGATCGCATCCGTGCGATGCCGCTTGCGGATATCGACGGATGGCAGACTCATATGCTGTTAAGAACGTTGGCGGTGGGGAACGTTTCGCTCTTTAGCGAGGGGCTCAAGGGGAATGAAAGAACGTTGACCGGAGTCCAGATGGTGGAGTCGATCGAAGATGCGATCGCGACGAGTATAGCTCAATCGGGTGACAAGCGAATCGCGATTATTCCGGAGGGACCGTATGTCATCCCGACATTTACCAAAACGGCTTAGAGGAGGAATCTCCTTTTTCTGGTACAATTTCGGAAATTGGCACATGGTTGCAACCGGGTAAACGTGAACAATTCTGACACTTAACCTTGCGAGGAATAGTTTGAGCGCGTTAGCCGCCGGACACGAAGATCTCACGCTGGACGCAGATAGTCCGCTCAACATACCGTCTCGTCCTGAGTTACAAGACGATAGCAGTATTCGAGTCGGCATGGAACTGTTTGAAGGAGATAGCGGAGCCACCAGTCAGCAAACGAATTCCCTCATTCAAACACGACTCCAAGCAGCGTCTCTTGCTTTAGGATTTGGCTTTGCGATCTTTGCAAGTTGGACAGGTTTTCGAGAGTTTTTTAGTCGCGATTTCCATTTGGGATACGGTTTTTTAGCGTTAGAGATTTTTGCAACGGTCGTGTTGATTGGGGTGGGTGTGTGGCTTTCGAAGGTGCCGAAAGCGTCTTCGTCATGTTTGCTCTGGTGCGAACTGGTTATCTTTGGCGTTCCCACCTTTGCCTTTACCGTATTGCACTACCTTGAAATTGTTTTCATGGCCCCCATTTTCGATTTGATTCCGCAAATGCCGATGTCGGGCTGGATCATTCTCATTTTCGTGTACGCCATCTTTGTCCCGCGTTCATGGTATCGCATCCTGAGCGTGGTTCTCACCATCAGTGTTTTTCCAGTTTTAGCAACTGTTTTCGCCATGATCTTTCATCAGAACGTTCGCGACTTGATCCTGCACGACGGATCAAGTGTTGTAGAAATGTTCATTTCTTTGGCGGCCACAATATTTGCTGCTGTATCCAGTGTTCGAATGATTTCCAATCTGCGCAAACAAGCGGACGAGGCAAAAGAGTTTTCCCGCTATCGTCTCAAGCATAAAATCGGTTCAGGTGGGATGGGTGATGTTTATTTGGCTGAACACAAGTTAATGAAGAGACCTTGTGCGATCAAAGTCATTCGGCCCGAAAAGGCAGGGGACCCAAAAGCCATCGCTCGATTCGAACGCGAAGTTCGCGCGACCGCTCGCCTCAATCATTGGAATAGCATCTCCATTTATGATTACGGTCGCACCGCCGATGGGACTTTTTTCTATGTGATGGAATACTTGACGGGTATGAGTGCATCCGACTTGGTCAAACGCAAAGGACCGCTTTCGCCCGGGCGAGTTGTTTATTTGCTCAAGCAAGTCTGCAATGCGCTCAGCGAAGCCCATGCGGTTCAATTGGTACACCGAGATATCAAGCCAGCGAATTTGATTGTGGCGGAAATGGGTGGCTCATTCGACGTGATCAAGCTGCTGGACTTTGGTCTAGCCAAGCCGATGTCGAATGCTCTGCAAAATACGGAAGACTCCGAATTGACGGTGGTCGGCTCGTTGACGGGTTCACCACTCTACATGTCACCGGAGCAAGCCATGGGTGAAGTTCAAACCGACCAACGCTCCGATATCTACGGCATCGGTGGGGTCGCATTTTATATGTTGACTGGGCGGCCACCCTTCGAAGGCGGAGCGACGCTCAAAGTATTGCTCTCGCACTTGAATGATCCTGCGGTGCCACCTTCGTCGGTTCGCAAGCACGCGCATGGGCTATCCATCTCTCCGGAATTAGACGCAATCGTCTTGAAGTGCCTCGCAAAATCGGCCGACGATCGATACCAATCTGCGCGTGAACTCTACGACGCACTCAATTCTAGCCCGGAATCATCGCAATGGAATGAACGATTGGCGGAACAATGGTGGACTAGCAATTGCAACAAATACCAAACCGAGAACGGATAACGGAATGGATGCGGAACAGTCGCGGATCGAAGCTGACCTGCGAGGCGTGTTGGATGGCGAAGTCTTCTGCCATCCCCTACGAACTCAGTTGTACGCGAGCGATGCGAGTATCTATGAGATCGCGCCATTGGCTGTTGTACGACCGCGACACGCCGATGATGTTGCTCAATGCGTCAAGTATGCCTCGGAAAACTCTCTCCCGCTGTTCCCTCGCGGTGGAGGTACCGGGCTCGCTGGTCAATCCCTAGGACCGGGAATCGTACTTGATTTTTCGCGATTCATGAGACGTATGATCCACGTAGATCGCGAGAAACTTGTCGTTCGCGTTCAACCCGGGATGGCGCTTGCGGACATGAATCGAGCGTTGGCCAAGGATCGGCTTGTTTTTGGTCCCGATCCGCCAACACGCGCCGTAACAACGATCGGAAGCGTTCTGGCAATCGACACGCTGGGTAGTCATTTTTTGAGATATGGCACTGCCGGAGCAACCCTGGTTTCGGCTCAGTGCGTTCTTGCGGATGGTCAGCAAGTGCTTTTGGAAAAGTCCCCTTGGCGAGCGCCTACGTCGAGCAATACCAAGTTCAATCACTTGGTGTCGGAAGTGGGGCAATTGTGTTGGGCCAACCGAGCCATTATTAAATCGCCACCTTGGCGAGGCGTAGCGAGAGGGTGCGGTTATCGGCTGGAAGCAGCCTGTGACCATGACATTGTCGATATGGCAAGACTTCAGTCGGGCGCTGAGGGTACTCTATCCATTCTGACCGAAGCGACTGTCAAAGTGGAGCAATGGCCGGGTGCGCGCGGTGTCGTGCTCATGTTTTTTGAAAAGCTCGAACTTGCGGCTAGGGCAGCCATCGACGCCCGGCGGGACCAGGTCGCTGCCTGCGACTTGATGGACCGACGATTGATCGAAATTGCTCGCGAACTTGATCCACGCTACGAATCGATGTTGCCACGCGGCGCGGAAGCACTGTTGTTGATTGAGCAACAAGGGGCAGACGTGCCAGAAGTACGCAACAAGCTTGGCTCACTCATTCAACGTCTGGTTCGTCGAGCCCCCTCGACGCAGCATACGCGAATCATCGTCGATGACGCGGAACGCGATTTCATTTGGAAACTTAGTCGGCGAGTTATTCCGAGATTGTATCGTCTCAAGGGGTCCTCTCGGCCTCTCCCATTTGTCGAAGACATCTCGATTCCTCCAGACCGCTTACCTGAATTCTTAGTGGAGATGCAAAATATTCTGAAAGCGGACCGCGTGACGGGGACGCTCTTTGCGCATGCGGCTCACGGTCACTTGCACTTACGGCCGTTTTTGGATCCTCATTCGCCAGATGATATCGCCAAGATGCAGCGAATCGCAGATCGCATTTTCGAAAAAGTCATCGAATACCGAGGTGTGATTTCCGGCGAACACGCAGTTGGCCTGAGTCGAAGCTCCTATCTGAGGCAGCAACTCGGCGAACTCTACCCGATCTGTCGCCGAATCAAAGAGCTGTTTGATCCGAAAGGGATATTGAATCCAGGAAAATTGGTCACCGATGCAGCCCAGAAAACAACGGACAATTTGCGACCGCCATCGATTGTTATCCATCCCAGCCGCAAGGAGTTGAGCCCAATCGAATCGATGCATTTGACCGATGGTGCGGTACTTGCAACCGACGTGGAAACTCAGTCGAACTTGCTTCCATCCGTTAAGGTTACGAACGACACGGACGCGATGACCAATGTTGCGGAGCTTGCTCAGCGATCGTTTCTGCCAATCTTGAATTGGTCTGAATCGGATTCGATGGAGTATACGGCCAACTCGTGTAATGGGTGTGGGCGTTGCCGTTCGAACGCTCCAACCGAACGCATGTGTCCTATGTTCCGCTCGACGCGAGGCGAGGAAGCGTCGCCAAGAGCCAAGGCGAATTTGGTCCGTGGCCTAATGTCGGGTAAGCTACCCATCTTGATGGCCGAAAGCGACGAAATGAAAGAGATTGCGGACCTTTGCTTTCACTGTCATCAGTGCAGAATCGATTGTCCCGCTTCCGTCGATATTCCCAAACTCATGCTGGAAATCAAGGCGCAATACACCGCTACCAACGGATTGCGGGTCAGCGATCGATTGCTTTCGCGACTGGACGCATTGACCGCCATGGCAAGCCGAATGCCGTCTGTGGCCAATTGGGCATTGGAGAATCGGCATGCACGGTGGCTGTTGGAGAAGACGACAGGCATCGCGCAGGGACGCCGATTGCCGAGACTTGCTAAACAGCAGTTCCTGCGTTGGGCAGCCAAAAATCGACTGACTCGCCCGAATCGTGGTGCAGGTCGCAAGGTCCTTTATCTAGTCGATCATTATGCCAATTGGAACAACCCACTGGTTGGAATCGCCCTGGTCGAAGTGCTCCAGCACCAAAACGTGGAAGTCTACGTTCCAACTTGGCAGTCGGTCACCTTTATGACCAAGATTGTGATGGGAGACATTGAAAAGGTTCGGGGAATGATTGGCCCTCAAATCCGTCTACTCGCCGAAGCGGTTCGTCAAGGCTATCAAATCGTTACGACGGAGCCGACGGCCGCTTTGTGTTTAAAGGTCGAATACGTTCATATCCTCGACAACGAGGATGCGAGATTGGTCGCAGCCAACACTTGGGATGCGGGTCAATACGTGTGGCAAATGCACGCGAATAACGAGCTTGAATTGGACTTCAAGCCTTTGACGACGACAGTCATGTATCACACGCCCTGTCATTTGCGGGCGATCGACTCCTCGCATACTGGAATGAAATTGTTGAGTCTCATTCCAGGCTTATCGGTTCAGCATGCCGACGCAGGCTGCAGCGGCATGGCGGGTACGTATGGAATTCGTCGTCAAACCTATCGGACAAGTTTGCGTGTCGGTTGGGGGTTGATAAGCACGATGCAAGAAACAACAGCTCAAATCGGAAGCACCGAGTGCTCAACTTGCAAACTTCAGATGGAGCAGGGGATCGATAAGCCAACGATCCACCCGCTTGCTCTGATGGCCTTCGCGTACGGAAAATTGCCCGAAGTACGAACTTGGATTCAAAGCCGAAACGAAGGGCTGACAGTCCAGTAGAACGTCCAACCACGCTAGCCACAAAAAATCACAAAAGCCACAAACCGGATGATCTGTTGAATCGAACTTTCGAACTTTTTGTGGACTTTGTGCCTTTTAGTGGCTAGCAGGTCGCCATTCCGTACAATGGACAACGACTATGCCATCGGTTGACTTCGAGTGACCCTGATGATACGATACTGTTGTGAGAAACCCGATGTTTCACAATCGAATTGCAGGGCGTTTTCTGTTTAGACGATCTTTCGGGGCAAGCTTGACCAACGGAAAGGATCAAATCCTTGGTCTTAAGCATGCGATTGACCCCCAAATAACTGCCCTGAAAAAACTGCTTCCATCGGGAATTGTGCGCGACAAAGTTGTCCGCCGCCGATTGCAGTCCGTACCGGCCCAATGATTCAGGGCCATCTTGAGAGAATTTTTTTCTTGAATAATTTTGAAGACTTTGGGCTGATGCCCTCTTTGATGCGAGCCCTCGTTTCGACAGGTTACGAAACCGCAACGCCGATCCAACAACTCGCAATCCCCCCGGTTCTCGACGGCTACGACTTAATGGGATGTGCACAAACAGGTACAGGAAAAACAGCCGCATTCGCACTCCCAACGCTACAGCGTTTAGCGAACACGGCAGCCCCACCTGCGCCAACCACCAACCGAACTCCTAAATCCAGTTCGGAACGAATCGCACCCAAACCGATTCGCGCACTCGTGCTTGCACCAACACGCGAACTTGCCGCACAGATCGAGCAGAGCTTCGTTACTTACGGCAAGTTTTTGAAGCTGAACGTTGCCGTCGTGCACGGTGGAGTCAGCCAAATGCCGCAAGTCCGGGCTTTGCAACGAGGTGTGGATATCTTGGTGGCCACGCCAGGCAGACTGTTGGATCTGATGAATCAACAGGTAGCCGATATCTCGCGCGTTGAAATGCTGGTCATCGATGAAGCGGACCAAATGTTCGATATGGGCTTCTTCCGTGATCTCAAACGCATCGTATCGCGGGTCCCATTGGACCGACAAACGTTGATGTTTTCGGCCACAATGCCAGAACCGATTCGCGAAGTTGCCAAACAGTGGTTGTACGAGCCAAAGTACATTAAAGTCGACAAGGTCTCTAGCGCATCGACGCAAGTGGCACACTCCGTATTCCATGTTTCGGTCCAGAACAAAGCCAAGCTTTTGACCAACTACATACGATCGTCCGGAGTCACCCGGTCCATTGTGTTCACGCGGACGAAGCATGGTGCGGATGATCTGGTCAAAATTCTAATGAAGAATGGCATTGAAGCGGTCGCGATCCACGGGAACAAAAGCCAAAACGCGAGAACGCGTCACTTGGAGCAGTTCAAATCGAATCGACCGCCCATTCTGGTTGCGACGGACATCGCCGCTAGGGGAATCGATGTTCAAGGTATTTCTCACGTGATCAATTACCAATTGCCGGAAGTTCCTGAGATCTATGTGCATCGCATCGGACGAACGGGCCGCGCGGAAGCGACCGGTACGGCCGTTTCATTCTGTAGTCCAGAAGAGCGAAGCAGCTTGTACGATATCGAGCGACTTTTAGACGCTCCGATCGAAGTCAACAACGCGTTCCCGGAGTTTACGAGCAACGTTTCATCAAGCCAGGGGATGGCTCGCGGCAAACGTCCAAGTTCACCCAACAGCCAGCGACTCTCAGGCAGAACCAGCCGCCCGCGAAGTACCACAAAGTCTTCGTCGCCGCGCCGCGGACACGCCTATTCGTAAGCGTACTGGATTAGCCGCCAACCAGCTCGCTCTGGTTGGCGGAGCCAGCGTATCCATGAGCGACTTGCGTTAAAAACCCAATGAAATCGCAACGTACACGAACATGGTCCGCAGCCGGTGCAACAAAAAGTTGCACCGGAGCGTGCCAAACGTACCGTTCTAAACGGTGGATAACATTTAAAGGATTAGATTCTGCGTCGTCGTACTAGTGACGTATGAGGGCTGGGCTGCGGTCGATTGCCCAAACTGTTTTGGTTGCTCGGAAGACGATATTAGACTCGTTTTCAGATTCATTGCAGTTCTTCCACGCAGAACGAACAAAGCGTCGTTCAAACTCGGATCACAATCCCCTCTCCCGCGCGCGGGCCTGAGCATCTATGCGTACGCTCCTAGTCCCGAAGGGACGAAACGATGTAGCCATGGGCGCGAGCCCATGGATTCGGTAGCACGAACAACGGGGGAGCCCCGAAGGGCAACGCTGTGAGGCATTTTCG
>JAIPFP010000214.1 GCA_021736575.1 Pirellula sp.
CATCGACAATGGCGATGGGCAGGAGGGGGACGAGAAGCGGGGGTAGCAGAAGGTAACGGTTCTAGCCACGAACCGTTGGCTCAGACGAGACAAGCTCCTCTGGAGCCGGTGGAACACAACTCCAAAAGTGAGACGCCCTCCAAGGTGCCGTGGTGCAACAAATGGTCGACTTGAATTGAGAAATTGAACATGATGCAACTTTGGATGAATCGGTTACGAAGCATGGGTGTGTGGCTCGCAATGCTCGCAGGCATTGTCGGAGTAACGCTGCTTCTCATGGTGTTCGCTGGCTATTTTCACACGAAGGTCGATGCGAAACCGAGCACTCGTCTGCGCCCAGCACCGGCCGGTGCGAAGTATGTTGTGGTTACGGAGATAACGCAGCCGAGATATGAATCTGCCATAGGCGCTATTAAGCCAGTTCACGAAGCCAATGTTGCATCGAAGATCCTCGCTCGCGTATTGGAGGTCAATGTTACTGCGGGAAAGAAAGTCACCGTTGGGGAAATTCTTGTAAAGCTCTCAGACGACGAGCAGCGCTCACGAGTGCAACAAGCGGAGGCAAATCGCGATTCGATGGTCGCCGAACTGCAATTGGCCAAAAGCGAAGTCGCTCGATCTAAACAACTCATGGCGAGCAAATCCATTTCTCAAGCAGAATTTGATACCGCGACAACCCGTGTTCAAACCACACAAGCGAATGCGGATCGAGCGAATCGCGCGGTGGAAGAAGCCAAGGTCTACCTCGACTTCGCAACGGTTGTCGCTCCCTTTTCAGGAATCATCGTAGACAAATCCGTTCAACCAGGAGACACCGTGAGTCCTGGTCAGACGCTGGTGTCACTATACGATCCGACACGCATGCAACTCGTTGCCAACGTTCGTGAATCGCTCGCAATGAAACTACAAGTTGGTCAACAATTGCCTGCGAGAATGGAATCACTGGGTTACGAATGCCTCGCTACGGTAAGTGAAGTGGTACCGAAAGCGGATGTTTCCAGTCGGTCGTTTGAAGTCAAAGTAACGGGGCCTTGTCCGCCAGGAGTCTACAGCGGCATGTTTGGCCGGCTGATGCTGCCGCTGGAGGATGAGCACCTATTATTGATTCCTGCCGAGACGATTCAGCGCGTGGGTCAACTAACGTTTGTCCAAGTATTAACCGAAGGTGGTCTAGCCCGTCGCTCCGTGCAGGTCGGCAGGGATTTCAAGGATCAAGTAGAAATCCTGACTGGACTAAAAGCTGGTGAACAAGTCCTGATTCCATCATCGGTTGCAAAAGGAGTTGCGCCGTGAGTAAGAAGCCGGAATTCGAAACCTATACGAACAAACAGTCATCGCACGAGCCGAACGACTTCCTAACCAACATCGTGCGAATCTTCCTTGAGTCGCATCTGTCGATCATTCTGATCATCTTGTCGTTAATTGTTGGCTTCGCCGCATTGTGGATCACGCCGCGCGAGGAAGATCCGCAGATTGTGGTGCCACTTGCGGACGTCTTTGTCAATTTCCCTGGTCACACTGCGGCTGAAGTCGAACAGCTGGTTGCGTCACCACTGGAACGCATGCTCTACCAAATTGACGGAGTTGAGTATGTTTACAGCATGTCTCGCGATGATTCCGCGATCATTACGGTCCGATTCTATGTCGGGCAAGATAGAGAGCGAAGTCTCGTCAAGCTTTTCAAGAAGCTCAATGAGAATGCCCAAGCGATTCCGTCAGGAGTGTCGGGATGGGTGATGAAACCGGTGGAAATCGATGACGTACCGGTCGTGACGTTCGCGCTGACGGGAGCGGATAGCAATAGTTTCGCCCTTCGCCGTATCGGTGAAGAGTTCGTAGAGCGACTCGCGGTTGTGCCCAGAGTGAGCCGAGCCTTTCTAGTCGGAGGTCAAGCACGCACGATCTCAGTTGAACTAGAGCCCGATCGATTGCTCGCCCACAAAATGGGGATTTCTGAGGTTAAAAATGCGGTTGCCATGTCAAACGTGGCGAGCCCCGCGAGCACGTTTGGCCGCTTGGACAAAGAATTCCAAGTAGTCGTACAACCTCATATGACATCGGCTGCAGATGTAGGAAACTTGGTCGTAGGAGTGTTCGATGACCGACCTGTTTTCTTGAAGGATGTGGCGAACGTCTCGGATGGTCCAGATGAGGTTACCGATTATGTTCGTCACGGATGGGGAACTGCAAGCTCGTTTGACAAGCATGAGTCAACTCCAGGATGGCTGATTGGTTCGAAGCATGGTGAGCACAACGCGGTAAGTCATGCAACAGTCGAAGAATCGATTCCAGCAGTGACCATTGCGATTTCGAAACAGAAGGGAGCCAATGCCGTTCAGGTCGCTGATGCAGTGATCCAAGAGGCCAATCGGCTACGTGGGGAAATTCTGCCTGATGACGTTGAACTGATCGTTACCCGAAACAATGGAATCGTAGCGAACGAGAAGGTGAATGAACTGATCGAAGCCCTTGGCGTGGCGATCGTGATTGTGATCCTGCTTTTGACTTTCGGTCTGGGCTGGCGTGAAGCGCTAATCGTTTCCATTGCCGTCCCAGTCGTGTTCGGGCTGACGTTGGCTGTAAACCTATTGTTTGGTTACACCATCAATCGAGTCACGCTGTTTGCTTTAATCCTGGCTCTTGGATTGTTAGTCGATGACCCTATCGTGGACGTTGAAAACATCGCGCGGCATTTTGAGCATCGCAAAAAAGCCACTCGCAGGATCGTACTAGATGCGGTCGCCGAGATTCGTCCTCCTCTGATTAGTGCAACGCTTGCGGTCATCGTCAGCTTTTTGCCTATGTTCTTCATCACAGGGATGATGGGACCCTACATGTCACCGATGGCACTGAACGTCCCAGTTGCGATGGTGATGTCGATGTTAGTCGCATTTACGATTACCCCTTGGTTGTCGTACCACATTTTGACTTGGGGAACCAATCTAATTCCCAAATCTGAGGAAGCTTCCGCAATCGCTGAAAACACAAACGGCTCAGAGCCTGTGCATGAAGAAGCGTATGATCCCGCTGTCGTTCAACAGTCATTGCTGTATCGGTTCTTTCGCCCATTGATGTTGCCACTCCTCAAGACGCGATTACGTGCAGTCGTGTTTCTGTTGTTTATGGGAGGACTAACTGCAGCAGCAATGAGCTTGGGTGCATTGCGAATGGTTCCATTGAAGATGCTGCCGTTCGACAATAAGAACGAGATTTTATTCTTGCTGGACATGGAGGAAGGAACGACGCTTGAGCGGACCGATGCAGTCGTTCGTCGCATCGAGTCGGTACTGGCGTCTCAACCGGAGGTGATCAATTACGTGAGCACGGTTGGGGCATCGGGGCCAATCGATTTCAACGGAATGGTTCGGCACTATTATTTGCGAAGTCGGCCGTTTCAAGCCGAGGTGCGTGCCAATTTTGTCGGCAAGAAGAATCGAACTCAGCAAAGTCACGGGATCGGATTGCGATTACGCGACGAAATCGAAACCCTTGCAAAATCCGAGAATGCCAAGATTCAAATCGTTGAATTACCACCAGGCCCCCCCGTATTGGCGTCACTGGTTGCGGAAGTTTATGGCTCGGACAAAAGCAACTATCGAGACGTTCTAAATTCAGCCGCCACTGTGGCAGCTCGTATGCGCCGCGAACCGGGTGTGGCTGAGGTCGACGACATTGGAGAGGCCTCAATTCCACGGTTGGTATTTGTACCCGACCAAGAGAAAGCAGCTTTATCTGGTATCTCGGTAACCGATATTGCAAACACGATTCAAATCGCATTGACGGGTGATCGCGAAAATGTGCTTCGTGTTGAAGGAGAGCGTAACCCGTTGAAGATGGCTTTTCGATTGCCGCGAGAATTGCGTTCGAGTCAAGAAGATCTGTCGCAGTTGAGTTTCAAGAATGCTCGTGGCCAATTGGTACAGCTAAGAGAGATTGGAAACTGGCACACCGAAACGGTAAGCCAAACGATCTATCACAAGAATCTAAAACGCGTAGCGTATGTCTTCGCCGAATGCGTGGGACGTCCGCCAGCAGACTGTGTCATCGACATCTTGAGTGACCAATTACCAAACGGCCAAGATTTTGTCGAGGACTCGGAGCCTCGTTCTTTAGCCTACCGGTCCTTTCTGTCTAATGGCAGTGGAATCGATTGGCGAGTTGGACAAGGGATGGCAGTGACATTCGCGGGAGAAGGCGAATGGAAGATTACACTGGATGTGTTTCGAGATCTAGGATTGGCATTCGCAGCAGCCATGCTCATGATTTACATCATCTTGGTCGCACAGATGGGATCGTTCTTGGTTCCGATTGTCGTGATGCTGGCGATTCCCCTAACGGCTCTTGGTGTGATGCCTGGCTTTTATTTGCTCAATGCAATGGCGAGTCAAACGGTAGGAGGCTACGCGGACCCGGTCTATTTTACGGCCACTGCCATGATCGGAATGATTGCGTTGTCAGGGATCGTAACGCGTGATTCCATTATTCTTGTCGACTTCATGCAGCAATCGGTCGCCAGAGGACGGCCTCTGTTTGACGCAATCCTAGAAAGCCGGGTTGTGCGATTGCGTCCGATTTTGCTGACTGCTGGAGCAGCGTTGTTGTCCGCGATTCCTATTACGCTAGATCCAATTTTCTCTGGCCTAGGTTGGTCGCTGATTTTCGGGCTGGTCGCGTCGACGCTGTTCACGCTGTTCGTAATCCCTGTGACTTACTGGCTACTCTATGCAACGCCTGAAAAAGGAAATTCGTAGATTGATGTCACGCAAGCCACAATTCAAATCCCATTTTAGGATCCAAACCTGGGCACGAAATGTTGGATGAAAGACCTTTTCGAATTGCCCTATTGGTCATCGTAGTTCCATTGACCTCGTAACGATTTTCTTTCGTCGACGAGCCGTGACACCAAATGAGAAAATAAGCCACGAAGAGGAAGGTTGGATTCCTTATGTCGCGAGGTCCGCTTCGAGCAAAGTTGTGAAAGTCTCGTCAGGAAGGCTGGATGGAAGAACTTCCCCAGCACTGTCGCTGTCTGCACGATAGAATACGGCATAAAAGAACTCACCCTCTCTTTTCGAATGTCTTCCTATGTCCTTAACAGTCGTCACTAATGAACGATACTTCTATCCTGACGCTCTTGCACCCGATGAACGCCACCTCGGAACACGTGACCGGTTTGATGTATCTAAACAATATGACTATCCAGGGAAGGCAGTTGGCTGCCTGAAGGCGGCGAGGATGCTTCAGCACCGAACTCTCCCTGGTGCGCCCCCGACTCTTTTGGGACCGCTGCTAGATGGCCAGGGGAATGCGGTTGCGCCGATATGCTGGGTCAGTTCGAACCGCATGCCAGACTTGAAGGAATTTGAGTGTGGGCACGATGCGCAATATCTCAGAAACCTTGCTGACCCACTCGGCGGGCTTGGCAATCTACCTAGCTCTTTCTACACAATGATACGCGGCCTGAGGATCGCGTTTCCGAATGCCCGACATGGAGGCCTTCTGGAAGGAGGCTATGATGAGCTTCGGTGGTTTACCTGCCTCCCCCCGGCTCTGATGGCTTTGCATGAACAACCTCAAGATTCCACAAATCGATGTAAAGCGTTTGTCGCGTATCGGCGAGCTTTCACGCCGCAATTCTAAAATCAGGTAAGGCGTCAAATCGGCAATGCATCGATCATCGACCAACAACGGCGATGCCGAGTGAATACGCTGCAAATCGTAGATCGACTTGGAATCGACTTGTGTTCCAAGGCTAAGTCGGATCACCCAATACTAAGGCGAGCGGTAGACTGAAAACTACCAATCATAACCCGACACGTAAGTGAGGGACCTGCGAAATGGTCCCTCGCTCACCGGCTCGTTGCTTTAATGAATTTTGCGACGGGGTATTCGAAAGTGGCATGGGCGTCTCGCGCTCATCTTTACCCACATTTCAGAACACGCTAGACTCGAAATCCCAATGGATTTGCGTGATCTACGTGCGTTTTCTCCCCCTCGCCCCGCTTCGGGGAGAGGGGGTCGGGGGGTGAGGGGTAGAGCCCTGACTTGGTAGCCTCAGGTTCAGTGGTTTGTTTACGCTTCTGAAGCGAGGATAGTTATTGAATTCACGATCAAAAAACCAATCAAAACACAGTGTAAGCCCCTCACCCCCAGCCCCTCTCCCCGAGTACAGGGCGAGGGGAGCAAGATCAAAAGATGTGGGTAAAGATGAGGCGTCTCGCCCGTGGATTCACGAGCGAGCGCGCTCGTGCCACGCGATGGTAACCCGTGCCCGTAAGTGAGGAGCCGACTGCAATACCTCGCTAATGCTCTAACCCTTCGGGTTACCATTAAAGCAACAAGCCGTTACGCTTCGGGTTGGGATACTGCAATCTGCCGCTCGCCTAATCGAGCAATCGAGGCCGATGCGATCTACTTCATGCTATGATGGAAGCAAAGGACCAAAGCAAATGAACCAACCTGAATACCTCATCAAACAACTTACCGATGAACTCGAAATCCCAGAATCGGGAAAGCAGAGTATTGTTCTCAACGATAACCCGAAAACCAAAGTGATCTTGTTTTCGTTTGCTGCTGGCGCTGGACTTACCGAGCATATTGCACCATTCGATGCCACGATACAAATCATCGCTGGAACAGCGGCGCTCACCGTGGGTGGCGAATCCGTGGAGGGTAAGGCAGGAACTTGGATTCAGATGGTCGCAAAGACGCCGCATAGCATCAAGGCGGAAACACCTGTTGTCATGTTACTGTCCCTGGTGAAGTGAGTAGGTTGATAGCATGAAGACTCGTGAAAGTGGAATGCCACCAGAAGAAATGTGGCAGGGATTTTTTGACCCGATAACAATCTTGACCAAGCTCGGCTTGGATGCAAATTGCGGTGACGTTTTGGAGTTTGGATGCGGCTATGGAACTTTCACGATACCAGCAGCGATCACAGTTCGTGGGAAAGTCTATGCGTTGGACATTGAACCAGAGATGCTTGCAATCAATAAGGCAAAAGCGGATGCCGCTGGTTTGCACAATATCGAGTTGATACAACGAGACTTCGTAGCAGCAGGAACCGGACTTGCAGATGGAGCCGTGGATTACGTCATGCTGTTCAATATCCTGCATGCGGAGGAGCGAATGGCACTTTTGCGTGAAGCATGGCGAGTCCTTCGACCAAGCGGAAAAATGGCCATCATCCATTGGAATTTCGATTCCGCAACGCCAAGAGGTCCAAGCATGAGTATTCGACCCAAACCAGGACAGTGCCGAACTTGGGCCGAGGAAGCTGGATTCGCAGCCATCTCGCCAACCGACATTGATTTGCCGCCTTACCACTATGGATTGGTGCTTGAACGAAGTCGCTTCAACAATTAGCCTCCAAGTGCAATCTCGACCGCCAAGCAACGTCAGAAGTCCGATTGGGATTAGTACGACGATGTTGAAAATGTAGGGCAAAAGCAGCGGAGTCATTTCGATACCTCTTTACACCCTACCTTGCTCGAATCGATCCGTATTCTTCGTTTCATGATTACCCTCAATTCATCCAAGTGATACTCATTTGTAAAACAGTCGCAAGCGATACCCAGATGAAGTATGGCACTTGGGCAAGTGATACCCATTTATTGTGCTGCCAAATTGCGATCATGCACCAAATGATCGTCGCCCAGACGATGAGGATGTCCACAGCTGCCAGAGGTAGATTTCGCAGTCCAAATTGAATGGGTGTGAAGATCAGGTTTGCTACAAGGTTGATGGCAAACGGAAGTGCAATGATCCAACTGATCTTGGCTCGGAATGCCTGGACGAAAACAAATCCAAAGCTAATCAGAATGACGGGGTAGAGAATCTGCCAAATCATCCCAATGGTTGCCGGCGCGGGCGTCCAGCTTGGTTTGGCCAACGAGTTGTACCATTCGATCCAGGGCATTTTGATTCGGTTCTTCTGTAGGAATGTCTTTGGGTACGGCCAAGTTTTTGCTGGGTTCAGCCATTCATCTGGACGAAAGGCAATTCACCGATGGCTAATCCTAGTGTATCTAACTCCATGGCTTGGCTTTGGGTGAACCATTTCGCATATCATAGTGTCCTTGTCGCACGTAGCGTGCGAACGCATTGTCACATGTTGCCATTAGCCACCAGCCCTGACCCGGGTGAGACGGCACTTCAACTGCTTATCGAAGCAGGGGCCAATTTAACTCATCTTTACCCACATTTCAGAACACACCAGACTCGAAATCCCAATGGATTTGCGTGATCTCCGTGCGTTTTCTCCCCCTCTCCCCGCTTCGGGGAGAGGGGTCGGGGAGGTGAGGGGTAGAGCCCTGACTTGGTAGCCTCAGGTTCAGTGGTTTGTTTATGCTTCTGAAACGAGGATAGTCATTGAATTCACGATCAAAAAACAAAATAAAACACAGTGTAAGCCCCTCACCCCCAGCCCCTCTCCCCGAGTACAGGGCGAGGGGAGCAAGATCAAAAGATGTGGCCGATGTAACAATGTCATGGACTCGGCAGTAAGCAATCGATGTCTCCAAATTCCAATCCCAACGACGACCAACGAACAACGGCTGAACTCGTTGCAGTTGCACTGACGGAAACCGACGAGGAAATAGCCTGGGATGCTGTGCGTGCCCTTCACTGGCGAGGCGGGCTTGATGTGTTGGAGCATGCCAATCAACTTACAAAGAGCAATTGTAGTCGAGAGCGTCGCCTTGGGGCCGATTTAATTGGGCAACTCGGTATTCCAGACAGAACAAACCCCGAGCAGTGCAAAAGTATTCTGCGAGGCATGTTAACTGCCGACGAGAATGCTGAGGTGCTGAGAGCGGTACTTGTTGCAATTTCGCACCAGAACGATATCGATGCCATTCCTCTTGTGATCGGTTTCTCGACACACCCTGACTCAACCGTGCGACATGGTGTCGTTCTCGCACTCTCGATTCACAATGGTCACGAAGTTCCACAAGCTATCGAAACTCTAATCAAACTGAGCAACGATTCTTGCGAACATGTGAGAGACTGGGCAACCTTTGGTCTCGGTACTCAGATCGAAATAGATACCCAACAAATTCGCGACGCGCTTGCGGATCGGCTCAATGATCCTGACTTCGACACTCGTGGTGAAGCTCTGGTAGGATTGGCAAAACGCAACGACTTGCGAGCGATTGCGGCTCTCAAGCTAGAATTGGAATCAGACTGTATTGGGTGCCTTGCTATCGAAGCCGCAGAGTTGATCGCATCCAACGAGCTTTACCCTCTCTTGGTTGATTTGCGAGGGTGGTGGGATATTGACATCGATTTGCTTGAGCGAGCCATCGAAGCCTCAAAAAATTAAAGCTAATTTGTTTGTTGTCATTCTTCGTGCATTAGAGGCAAAAGAAAACCACTAGCATTTGAGGCTGAAACACTGCCGCTCAGTTCTTTCGACACTACCTATTTAAGTGAGCCCGAGAACCATCGAAATTGCGACACACTAAGCACATCCGCATATGCTTTTGATACCAATTAGCCGTTGGGCGATAGCCCCGGTTTTCCAATTGCTCGACCGTCGTCGAGAACCGGGGCTATCGCGGTGGTAGTCGCTGGCCAGTTTGAAAAGTAGTGCTAAACAACTCATGGATGGAGTACAATTGTGCAGGGGCAATGCATTGACCGTCTTTGGTGTGGAGCAAAGCAAGATGATCCAACTTACTGGAACGGTTAGAAACGGGAAAATCGAAGTCGCGGCACCAAGTGAACTCGCCGATGGTACTCGCGTCGCGTTATTGATGCTAAACTCGACCCCGCCGGACACCGAACAGATGGACGATTCCGAGCTTTTGAGAACCCTTGCCGCGATGGAATCATTTGCGGCCGCATTCCCCGAAGACAAAGACGGCGAAGATCTGAGCCAAGCCTCACGTGAATCTGCCGAATGGGAAAAATCCCAGTTCGACGCACGGGCCAAAAAGCTCGGGCGCCAGTTTGAGTGAAGAAGCTACTCCTGGATAGCGGTATTTTAAGCGACTACATTAACCGACGTCGTTCGGTATACGAGCGGGTGAAATGTTCAGGATGCAGGTGCGACACCCATTGTTTCCACCGTATTCTCCCCTATTCTGAATCCTCGAATGGACGTCGAACCGGACCTGCCGACTCAGACACTCTCCCAAGAACCCAAAGCGTCTCGGAGCTAATGAATGCGCCATTGCCTTAATTCGATCGTTATTTTTGGTTTCCTTTTTTGTGTCGCGGCTAGCCAGTTCGTACGCTGCCAAGACACAGTTTTGCCGAATCTTTCCGAGGTGGTCAACGCAAAAAAGGACCTTTGGGGCGAGGCGTCCATGAGGCAACCCAACGGCGCCAGCTACGAATTCTTTCGCGATCTGCTTCCGCCGCCGCGTTATGTGCATGCGGACTATCGATACTACCCCATCGTTCTTAACGCACCGAAATCCCTGTCCAAGGCGAGCTTGATCTCCAATGGCAGTGGAATCAACCTCTGCGGAGGTTCTCGCAGTTGGAAGGACAACGGGACTCCCGTCACGTTTCGCGTCGGTCCCGACGAATTCCTCTTTGGTGGTTTGAAGGATCGAATAGGTGAACCGGTGTTAGCAAATGGCTACTTGCCCATCGTGGAAATTCAGTACACGCATCCGTCTCCGGTCCAGTCCGAGGGTGCCGTTCCATTGCTGCAAAAAAAAGTGAATCGTCCCCCCGAGATTTATCGTCTCGAAGCCTTCGCGAGCACCGAGCCTGCTTTGGCCGAACACGGCGTTGTGTTCGTCAAGTTCGATTTGGCACAAGGAACCACGGGGTACATCACTGTGCAATTAGAGAATTCCCAGTCGTTGACGTTTGAAAGGGGAGTTGTCAAAAATACGGACGGTCAAGTGTTGGCGGTATTCGATTCGACTTGGACTTGGGAGCGAGGTCGAGTTCATTCTCGATTGGTGACAGGCATTTCGTCAAGTGCGGCAATTGCGACCAAGGTACTCAATCCAACAGTCGCTCCGAAACTAACGGCAGCGACTTACGACGAGCAGCGTCAAGTTTGCAGCCGAACGTGGAGCGAAATCTTGTCGCGCGCCATGCATGTCGAGACATCAGAACCACTCGTAAATAATGCTTGGCGAAATCTTTTGATTCAGAAATATGCGTTGATGCGAGGCAATCGCATGCACTACAGTGCACTTAACCAGTATGACGCTTTGTACGAATCGGAAGGAAGCGACACTGGCTTTGCCGCATTGGTCTGGGGATGTGAAGCCGATGTGCGTCACATGCTAGACCCGCTCTTCGATTTCCA
>JAIPFP010000215.1 GCA_021736575.1 Pirellula sp.
CATCCTCCAACCAGCCAAAGTCCATGTGCTGGTGCGCTTCGCAAAAAAACCAAGGCTCTCGAGAGTCAGGTTCGAGCATCACACCACGGTCAATCAGTTGCCAGCAAAACTCGCGGTACAAGCTGCTGTTGGTCTTGCGCCAGTCGCGGTAGGTTTCAGGCACAGTGGGCGTGAAATGGATGCCCAGCATGGAGGCAGGTCCCGCAAATTGGTGCGCAATGCCTGCTTGGGTGAACACCCTGCCCAAGAGATCACGAACACGCTCTCCCACATGGTGCACGGTTTGCAATGCATCTGTGTGGTTCAAGATGTCCAAGGTGCAATGGGCGGCGCTCAATCCCACCAAGTTGGCAGTGTAAGTACCGCCATGCACCACGGCACCGGCATTCGCACCCACCACATCCATCACATCGGCGCGGCCACCGAATGCGGCTACCGGATAGCCGTTGCCCATGGCTTTGGCATAGGTCGTTAAATCGGAATAAATGCCATACAAGGCTTGCGCCCCACCCTTGGCCACACGAAAGCCAGACTTCACCTCATCGATGATCAACAAGGTGCCTTGCGCGGTACACAAATCCCGCAAGCGCTGCAACCATGTTTGGCTCGCCGCAATGCTTCCTGCATTGCCGATGATGGGTTCGAGCACCACGCAAGCCAGTTGGTGGTCACGGCGACTAAACAAATCTTCCAAGGCGGCAAAGTCGTTCAAGCCAATGATGTCGACCAAGTCGTGGGTCTTGGGGGGAATGCCTGCGCCAAAGGGAATCACCTGAGGGGCTTGGCCGCTGTGGGCGTCCCAGTGCTCAATGTCGGACTTCCACATGAATTCATCGGCCAAACCATGAAAACCACCCTCGACCGTCGCCATGCGCTCTCGCCCTGTAAAGCCCCGTGCGGTACGCACCGCACCCATCACGGCTTCCGTGCCGGAGTTGGCAAAACGCATTTTGTCGATCTGCGGACACAGGACTTTGATTTGCTGCACCACCAAGGTGTCGAGTTCGGTCGCAAAACCCGTCAAGGTGCCGCCGCTTTGTATTTGTGCAACCACCGCCTTGTCAACCCGCTCGTCGCCATAGCCCAAGATGACCGGGCCATAGCCCAAACGGAAATCCACATAGGTTTTGCCGTCCACATCGAGCAATTCGCAACCCTTGGCGCGTTGAATGAAGACGGTGCGGTCGGGGCCCCAGTAGCGGTAGTTTTCCGCCACACCTTGGGGCATGTGCCGCATCGCTTCTTGCAGCAGTTGCGACTGACGGCTCATGGTTTGACAGCCTCGCCATGCGGTGGACGAAGCAACATGCCAACACGTTCTTCCAGCAACTTCACCACATGCAGCTCTGCCGCATCATCGCCATAGCGGGCTCGGGCTTCTTCAAACAAAGCTTGGGCATGTGCGCCCATGGTGAGCGAGTAGCCCTGTGACTGGGCGATTTGGTTCACCAAACCCAAATCCTTGCAGCACAGGGCCAGCGAAAAACTCGGGTCGTAGTGCCCCGCAAAAATGGAAGGGATGTCGTGGCGAGCCACCCAGCTGTCGCCAGCACTGGCGGTGATGGCCTCTTGCACCACGTTGAGCGGCACACCGGCTTTCGCACCCAGCATCAGCGCCTCACCAATGGTGGCGGCCCCCACAAACCACAACAAATTGGTCAAGAGCTTGACCGTGGCAGCGTTGCCGGGCTTGCCGCAGTGAAAGATTTTTTCGCCGATCACATTGAAAATTGGCAAATGTTTGTCGTAGCAGTCTTTGTCGCCACCCACAAAAATCGACAAACGCCCTAAAACCGCCATGTCCACCGCGTTGGTGACAGGGGATTCTAAAAAATCCACCCCCTTGGCTTGCGCGGTTTGCACCAAGCTTTGCACCAACTCCACCGAACTGGTCGAGGTGTCAATCACCGTGGTACCTGGGCGCACATGGGCGAGAACGCCATCAGTGCCAAGCATGACTTGGCTGACCTGAGGTGGCCCTGGCAGGGAGCTCATCACCACATCTGCTTGTGCCACGGATTGCACCACGTTGGATGCGAGCTTGGCACCCAAGGCCACCAAATTGTCTGTTTTGGCTGGAACGGCGTCGAAAACGGTCACGTCGTAACCAGCGCGGAGCAAGTTCGCCGCCATCGGGTTGCCCATGTTGCCAACGCCGATAAAGGCCAGAGTTGGCAATTGACTCATGATTTTTTAAACGTCAAAAACTGCGGTTTGTCACCCGCATAGGCTTGGTAAATGAACCCCAAATCTTTCAACAGGGCCAATGCCTCGGTGAAGGTGTAAGTGCGGTAATGGATGGTTTGCGCCATCAGCTTTTTTTCGCCATCAGCCAAATAGTAGTGCTTGATGAAGCCATGGTCAGCGGGCTCAATTTTTTGCGAATACAGCATACCATTAGAGATGGGACTGGCGTAATCATGGTGCGGCCCTTGCACACCCAACAGCAAGTGCCCTCCTGCTTTGACGTGCTTGGCAATTTGTGCGAGGCCGATTCTGTTGGGCTCGTCTTGCGCAATATGGCTGACCAAAAAAGGCTCTTTGTCTCCATCAATAACGAAGTACCAGACGCCGCCATAGGAAAAAGGCAAATCAAACGAGTTGTCCAAGGACAACTCGGTCACGTTTTGGTGTTGTAACGTCACTTGGGAAAATGTTTGCAAACGTTGTTCCGCAATCGTCAACATGGCGTGGGTCAAATCTACGCCGGTGATGACCACTTCGGGCTGGCGCTTGGCCAAAGTTTCCATGATCAAGCCGGTTCCACAACCGATCTCCAGTACATTGGAAAAAGGCAAATGCTGCACCAAATTGTCTACAATTTTTTCGTAATTATAATAACCAGATGTCATGATTAAGTCGTAATAACCCGACATATTTGTGTAATCGCCCATTATCTACCCTAGTTAACAGCTGACCGAGAGATCAGGATGGCCGGAAACGCGAATGTTTTAAAGTGTGGGAGGTTTGGCTTCGACTCGCTTGGCCAGGACGTAAGTAACGACGCCAACCAAGAAGCTAATACCGGCGTAGATCGCAGGCAACGTCGCGTAGGAAGGCTCCTTCGGATTGATTAGTACTAACAAGAACATGACAGTCGCCCCGAATGAGGCCACCGACAAACTAATGTAAGCCAAGTAACGCGCATCGTTCATGTTCGAATCTTCAATGACAATAGGAATGGGTTGAAGCAAAGTCGCTTCGGAAACAAAATTGATTTTATTGGTCGGCGCGAATACGCATTGTACAGCCTTGGCCAGCCCAAGCAAGACAGTCACGACGAGTCGCCACGCTGGCACGCGAGTCCGACCATCCATCACTGCATAATTGTTGCGACGGATCTGTCGCCCGATTTCGCGATAGAGTTGTGATGCGAGTACAATCGCCGGACGACACCTGCGTGGAAGAGCATTGATACCCATTTCTCCATTTGCATAGTACGTGTCAGCCAATGTGAGTAGCTTAGCGACGCTCGGTGCAACTTGAGCATTCGTCGGAGGTGTTGATCCAACTCGTTCAATTTCGCCCCAAGACTTTGGTATGTAACAGCGCCGCAGCCGCCAGTCTTCGGCCACATCGCGAGCAATGTTGGTTAACTGCATGGCGATCCCGAGTTGAATCGCCTGCTTTTCAGCCTCTTGGCCGTGTACGCCCATGATTCGGCACATCATCAGCCCAACGACACCGGCCGCGCGATAGCTGTACAAAATCAAATCAGCTTCGTCGTCAACTTGCCATGCTTGAAGATCCATTTCCATTCCAGAGAGAAGTTCTAGAGCATGCTTCTTTTCAATGCCACGCTTCTCCATCAAATCGGCGAGCCATTGCGAAGCTGGATGTCGGACGATTTGTCCAGACGAAATACGCTCCACATCATCGCGTAGCGAGGCAAGTCGTTCGCTTGCAATTGGAAGACTGGGAGCCGAGTCGACCGCGTCGTCACACCAACGGCACCATGCGTATAGCTTCTCTACGTCGCAGCGTATTCCGCTCGGTAAGCACTTGGCCGCCAATGTAAATGAACGGCTATGCCTGCGAATTACCGTTGCATTGTCGTCGGGAACATCGAAGAAAGGGTCGACCCAATCGTCGTCGAGTTTGCTGTCCACGGATTTAGAAGCTGTCATCCAACACGCACTCCAAAATCTTGAGCAATCAATCCACAAGTTGCCTTGGCCGAGTTGATTACGCCGGGGACACCAGCACCCGGGTGGGTTCCGCTGCCAACAATGTAAAGGCCAGGAATGCGATCCGATTTGTTGTGTGGGCGGAAGTAAGCGCTTTGGGTCAACGTCGGCGCAACCGAAAATGCGGACCCATGAAATGCATTGAGTTCGCTTTGGAAATCGAGTGGCGTAAAGTGCCTGCGTGTTACGATCGAACGACGCAACCCAGGCAAATGTTCCTCAAGAGATGCCAAAATCGAATCGCCATATTCGCTTGCAACAGCTTCCCAATCCACCTTGGCGCGCCCTAGATGCGGGACCGGACTGAGAACATAAAACGCCTCACTACCAGGTGGAGCGAGCGACGGGTCCGTTACGGTAGGAGCATGCAAATAGAGGCTAAAGTCTTTGGGCAACGCGTTTCCTCGAAAAATATCATTCAGAAGCCCCTTAAATCGGTTGCCAAACAAAATGGTATGGTGAGCAAGATTGTCCCATCGACGATTGGTCCCGAAGTACATGACAAACAGAGACATCGACCACTGCATACGCTCTAACGCACGTTGGGTCTTTTTGCCCGCGTCGGTATTTCCGTAAAGTTTTGCATAGGTGTGATGCACATCCGCGTTCGATACGACCAGATCGAACCTCTCACGTTGGACGTCATCGGTCGAAACCAAGTGAACCGTCGATCTGTTGAGATCCGAGAGTTCAATCTCGCGCACCGGTGCGCTGAGACGCAGTTCACCTCCCATGCTTTCAAACAAACGAACAAGACCCTGAACCAATGCACCTGTTCCCCCTCGCGGAAAGAAGACTCCCCACTGGCGTTCAATCCAATGGATCAATGTGTAGATTGCACTGGTACTGAATGGGTTCCCGCCCACCAACAACGGATGAAAACTAAAGGCTTGACGAAGATGCTCGTCCTTAATGAATCGCGACACAGCGGAATACACGCTTCGATCCGCGCGCAGCTGGATCAACTCCGGGGCTACCCTTAACATATCGCGAAAGTTCAGAAAGGGAACCGCTCCCAGTTCCTCGTATCCTTTCTTGAAAACACGATGCGAGTAGTTTGCGAAGCGATGGTACCCCGCAACGTCATTTGGGCTAATACGTCGGATCTCCTCAACCAACCGCGTTTCATCCGAAACATAGTCGAATTGAGCACCGTCGGGCCACTGCAATCGGTACATCGGATCCACAGGTAGCAATTCGATCGAGTCCTTCATCGACTGTCCGGCGGCTTCGAAAAGCTCCTCAATGCAATGCGGCGCAGTAATTACGGTTGGGCCTGCATCAAAGGTAAAGCCAGCATCATTATAAACATAAGCTCGTCCCCCAGCTTTATCGCGTTGCTCGAAGCAGACCGTCTCAAAGCCCATCGATTGCAATCGAATGGCTGCTGCTAGTCCACCAAACCCACTTCCGATAACTGCAGCCCGTCCCCGAAGAAAGGAGGATCTCGCGTGGAAATGGTGGGATTGCCTCTCACGAGACTCAGTGGTTGTCGCCATTTGGATTTCTTTCACTCGGTGGATTCAAACTAGGAGCCAGATTTGGCTCCATGATTTGATTCAACATCGATCGCATCGCTTGCAACGCACTTGTGTCGACCACATGCTCACCCAAAAGTCGAAGCGGTTCCTCGATCTGCAACCGTATCATGAGGTCGCCCGTCGGCCCAACCAGACACACCAATTGTGAAGCTAGGTCCAACATCGCTTGCCGACTTGTTTGACTGTGCCCCAATAGTTCTATGAGGCGTTGCAAATCGTCCGATTCACTTAACTGAACTGCCCAGGCCCAGGGCCACGTGACCCGAGCATGCCTAAGGTCATCGCAACGAAGCTCAACATTTTCCTGCGTGTCCCGCACTAAAGATCTCAACTCCTCCAAATCATTTCGCATTTGCAGAGCGATGCCCACATTCATCCCGAACCGTGAGAGAGCATTCCGCAAAAATTTATGGGAACTCATTGCGGTCGCCCCGAAACTGGCCGCCATCGAAACTAGTCCACCCGTCTTCAGGCGACTAATCTCGCCAGCAATCGAGTGAAAGTTTTTCGGTTCATCTCGATCGACGCGTGCGGCCAGATCCAGCGTTTGGCCTTCGTGACAACGTCGCGCTGTCACAATCATTTGCTTTAGTAGTCGATGCTGAATCAAAGGAGTCAACGACCCATCGAGTAATTGTTCCAACGCACGAAAGTACATCCAATTCCCAGCGTTCAAGGCGAGCGGAAGTCCAATCTCTCGATGCAATGTTGGTTTGCCTCTCCGCGATTGAGAGTCATCCTCGATATCGTCGATCACCAACGAACCGGCATGCATCCACTCAATCGCGTTGCCTAGGCAAGCGGCCGGGCTACCTTGACCTCCTGCCATTTGAAACGTCAACTGCAACATGGATTCACGTATGCGTTTGCCGTTGCGAGCCAAGAAGCGATTCGCTGGACCAAGCAAGCCTGAATCGATCAAATCGATACATGGATTAGTCGTCAATACTTGCATATTATTCCGCAACAACGGCTGGTTGATGGTCATTTGGCGAACTCCTTGGAATAGGATTCATTGGATTCTTGCGTCTCGAATGCCTTCGACTCGACTTGGAAAGTTGGCGTCGTCTTATTGAAGAATGATCGTACGAACCGAACTGGACGTAGCCCGCCCGGTGGCACACCAACAACAATTCGAAATGCATCCCAAAGCGTAAACTGATGCGAATAGAATCGTGAAATGGACTCGTTGGGAAGGACACGGTAAAAGCGTCGAAATATTTGGTATCGCTCGGTTGGCCGGACCAATCGGAACAAGAGACGGTTTAGAAAGCGAGCGAACCGCGACCTAACGTAGTGCTGCTTGGACAGCAACTGAACTGCTTGCGAAGCCAATTCAGGAGTTGTCGTTGCAATCGTCTCAGCAAACGAAACAGCTAGCGGGAATGAGTAACCAGTGGCAGCGTGAAACCAGCCACCCGCGTAACCGCCTGCCAACGTAGAACTGGCGCCATGATAGGTCGAGCCCGGCGTCAACTCCGTCGATATTGGCATCGGCAACACGCCAGACTCTTCCCTAACGATAGTCCAATCCGTGATACCAAGTTCCGCCAAGTAACGACGAACCTGATCCAAGCACTCGTCACGGTCCAACGTCGGATTGTCAGCAAAGCGTGTATCCTCCACCAAGACGCGACGAGATTCGAACGGTAATGAATAGATGAACCGAAAGCCGTCCGCTTGATCGATCCGATCGTCCATGATGGTTGGTACGGCCAATGGCCAATCCGACTCAAGCTTGATTTCAAAGCCACAAAATTTCTGGTAGCCGCATTGCTCAAAGCGATTTTTTGGGTGTGAGCTGGGACCGCGGCAATCCACTACCAACCGTCCGTGATAGACGTCGCCCGTCGAGGTTACGACCTTGTTCGACGTTAATGCTACGACTTCGGTTTGCAGAAGCAAGCGATTTGATTTTTGAGAATCACTCGAAGTGCCGAAACAGTCTCCAACCAATTTAGCGAAATGCGCTGAAGAGATCGACGCATAATTGAGATCAACTCGCTTTTCGAAATCATGCAGTCGAACTCGATAGTGCGGCCATCGAACTTCAACCGCCGCTTCAACCCATGGAGATGCAGATGCCTTTACGTCCATGGGATGAAAGGACCAAGTATGATTTCCGCATAGGTGTGAATCCCGTTCGACCAGCAAGATTCTCGCTTCGGGTTGATGATGACGTAGCGCCAACGCAATTAGCCCGCTTTGCAACCCACCGCCCACCAAAACGTAATCGTATCCAAATTTCATCGGATCAGACCTCTGGCTAAATCCATATCCTCGGCTTCCAACCTCGGTAGGGTTCCTACCACTCCATGAAGAAGCAAATGCGGAACGGCGATCGCAGAAAGTCCGATGAAAAGTGATCTAGACAGTTCGGCCGACAGTTCGCGACCGCTGCTCCAAAACCAAGTCGCGGCTCCGGCCATCCCGATCGCGCCCAAAGACAACGGCAAGACTGCGTAAAAGAGTTCTCTTCGCGACATCCGGTGTTCTTTCTGCAAATGAGCAAGCCCCCGAATGGAGTGCCAACCGCAGAAATACAATCCAAACGAGAATAGTATCGGGGTCGAGGCAAAAAGTAGAACAAGCAACAAGTTCCGCGCAAGCTTTGGTTCTGGGGGCAATTTACGAGAGACCATGTTGGCAACGGTAAAGCCAAAATCCACGATGGCTATGGGTAAGAAAATCCAAGATAAAACGATTGTGACCGCTACAATCTCTCCACCGCTCGTCGACATCGAGTTTGGAACAATCCATTCAAGTATTCTCCGCATTTCAAGAGGTCGGCAGAGTGCGGGTATCCAAATCACCAAACCTCCCGACGCGACCGCTGCCAAGTGACTCCACACCCGCATTCGGGACCCAGACTCGTCGTCTTCCCACCCGAAATGCCATGCAGAAACTAGAAAAAAGAGGATCGCGGTCCAGAGTGGCGCCGCTATCCAACCTATCACGACAAATGCAGCTATGGCTAGATAACCACTAAAGAAAACCCAACTCCAATGGCTCCCCACAAGTGGTGCCAACCATTGTTTGCCCGTCAAGGAATCTAAACCGCCATGTGGAACGCCAACGAGACAAACCGCAATGCTAAGTGCAACCACGCAAACAACCGGATCCACTGTCAACCCAAGTCCGACGAGCGTTAAAACGCTCGTGCAGACTGTGCAGAAAATCAGGTTGTGCATGTTATTTCACCGCAAGTTACGATAAGTTCCGATTTGGCCTATCCACTAGACTGAAGCGTAAGCACCATCTCGAACGTCGCTTGTCCTCGAACTGCTCTTGGCTACTGCGATGAAGTAGATCAAAACTCCGAAACCAGCCTTGGCGGTGATGTCAGCGATGGCGTAACCAATCTGCAACCCGACAACACCCGACGCGTCTACAGCACCACCTGCTTTTGCCGCGAGGGCAGTTGGGGTTCCACCCATTGCATAGGCAATCGGATAAACTGCCCAAGTGATCAAGATGACAAGACGTGCTACTTCGATCAATCGTCGTGCAGCAACAGGTTGGGTTGCCAGCGAGTTGGTCAATTCGACCCACAAAATGTAGAGTATGTAGAAGAATGGGATGGATGAAAGGGCACCCCAGACAACTCGGGCGGTCCATTGGGATGGATCCGAGATAACTTCGCCGGGATATCCGAGTGCGATCATCAATAACGCAGCGATGACAAGCCGTGTCAGCAACGATTGTGATTTCGACTTCTCCAAACGCAGAACTGATACAAGCTCAACCATCAACAATGGCACGGTCAAAATCCAGTCCGCGTAACGATAAAAATCGTTGAAACCCGATCCAGATCCGACATATTTACCGCCCGAAAACGTGTATGCATCCTGCCACGAATGACGGATCATGAAGTAGTGGTAGCACGCGATGGTAACCACCAACCCCGAAATCATCAACGCCGGTCGATACTCATGATCTACCGAAGCCCTCGACATATACAAAAAGATCGCGGCCGCACCCATGGCAGCCACTGTCATCGAGAACATGTTGTCCACGATACTAAACTGAAACACACTCAGGTCGGGCATTCCCGACCCCAAAAACACCAACGATTCCAACATGAATTACTCTCCAAAGACATTAGCGAAAGGTAACGACTCGAAACAAACCGAAAGAACAGACCTTCGGCCCTGACACGTGAAGAACACGAGTTTCTTGGACGCGAGTGTGCATAAAGCACGGCGCGTATTGGACTGTAGAAAGGAGGCAACCACAACTCCCAAATAGTTCAAAAGCAAAGCAACCGACCCGGAAATAGCGAATAACAGCCCTAACTGGCCGATTTTTGGAAGGTTAACCGACTTTAAAGGAAATGTTGAAAATTATTTCGGAAATCTTGGCGCGCGCTCATATTCACTAAGGCAAGCGGCAGATCGCAGTACCCCAACCCGAAGCGTACGATTCGGGTTACCATTGCGTGGCACGAGCGCGCTCGCTCGTGAATCCATGGGCGAGACGCCTCATCTTTACCAACTTCTTTCTTGCACGATCACCGTCCTTCGGACTGAGCACGAGCAGGAAAAACAACGGATCTTGGTTTTCGATTCCCTGAAATGTGGGTAAAGATGAGGCGTTGCACCGGTTTACCACTGGGGATCATTACCTTCACGCTAGAGCGAAGGTCAATTACCACTGGCGTAAAGCCAGATGGCATGCATTGAATGCCCATATGTTCCGTCTGCAAAGAGAACGTTTCTATCCTGGATCAATTGATTCATACCCGTTCCGTTCCTGGGCGTTATCTGCGAACGATGGGCGGAAGAGCTTGCTCCCCGGTTCGGAGGAATGGCCTGAGTTCGATCGGGAACTGGTAGGTTCGCGGGTCGAATGGGTCGTCGCTCACTTGAAAAAGGCTGCCATCTTTCCGGCGGTGCATTCGCGTTGACTCCTCCTTGTTGAGCGGCCTTGCACCCACGCGACCGAATACGGCTATTTGATTGCCCGATTCGTCGACCGCTCGGTCACGATCTACGCCTCGCGACACGCACAAGGCATGACCATTTTTCGGAAGCTTGCGAGTTGCGATCAAGCACGGATTCGGTCGAGGTGAAAATCCATCGTTCCCTGGTAGTTCTGGACTGGTCAATTGAAGAACTCTCAGTCCGTTTTTCCCGTCTGCAACGTACGCGAACTGGCTAACGTTGGTGATACCGAGTTTCACGTCATGCGCATCGTTGATCCGTCCACCTGCATTGTAGATCTGATCAATGAAAGCCAATTCCGGGTTGGTGATATCGAGTATGACTAGCCCCTCCTTGCCACCCGCCACATAGGCATACGTTCGCCCGAGGTAGATGCTGTTCGCTTCATCCAACGGGACAGTATGGACATGCTGCGGGAAGGCTAGTTCCGTTGCGTCTAGAACTTTGACTCCTTCTTCATCGCAAACAAACGCGTATCG
>JAIPFP010000216.1 GCA_021736575.1 Pirellula sp.
TGAAGATCTACAGCGAGGCGTTTTTTGAAATTGGAATCGAGTGTCCAACTCTAATCAGAAAGACTGATAGTTGCGATCAAAGAATCGCAACCACCCCAGCCAACCTGCGAAAATGGCTGATTCTTAGTTGCGATTGATAGCAAAGTATCAAAGCGTGATGCCGAAGCGGTTCGGCTGCGAGTGGAGAACCTACTCTCAACTGCGATAACAGGCTCGGGCGTTATCGACCGTGATACGTCTGTCTGGCTCAGTAAGATTGATGCCAAATTGAAGGCCAAGTTGGTTAACGTTGGGTTACTAGAACCGCCCCCCGAAGCCGTTCCGAAAGTCTTGAGCCCCACGCTAAAAGAGTTCACCGATGACTTTATCGAGAAGGTCGGTGGCAACGGAAAGAGAAAGCCAGGGTCCATCGCTCAATGGAAACAAATAGCCAAGATACTTGTCGAAAAAATGCCGGTTAACATCCGCATCAACGAGATAACCAGAGGCCACGCGACGGCCTATTACGAGGCGATCAAGCCCGGTCGGGCAAGCCTCACGATTGCGAAGAACATCAGAATCTCGAAGCAGTTTTTCGCCTGGGGAGTGGACTGGGAAAAGATACCCTACAACCCATTCGACCGAATCAAAGCCCCAGGTTCCAGCCCTTGCTCAAACGTCGAGGTGCCCCGTGAAGCCTTCGAGAAGATACTGAAGGTGTGCGACATCCCGTGGAAGTGTATCGCAGCCCTTTCGCGGTATGGTGGCCTTCGAACACCATCGGAAACCCTATCCATAAAGTGGGAGCATATTGATTGGGATCTAGGCCGCATGACCATACCCGTCCCGAAACTTGAACACCTTGAGGGAAGAAGCACTCGGGTCTGCCCGCTGTTTCCTGAGCTGCGGGTTATCCTCGAAGAAGCCTATGCCTTGAGGGTCGGCGAAAAGGACGGCGGCTACGTCGTGGACAAACCGATTTACCGAGCTGCGGCAAACACTGGCGTAGGCTGGCGGAACTGCAACTTACGAACGAAGTTCTTAAAAAGGCTCGCAAGAGCAAAGGTCGACCCTTGGCCTCGGCTGTTCCACTCCATGCGGGCCTCCAGAGAAACAGAGCTAGAAAAGGAGTTCGGGATCTACGTGGCTTGTGCCTGGATTGGCAACTCGCCGAAAGTAGCCCGAAAAAGCTACATCCTTGTGACAGAGGATGATTTTAAGAAGGCCCTCGGCAGCGCAAAAAGCAGCGCAGACAGCGCACGCAAGGCTTCGCAAGACAAGGCACCAGAGTAAGAAACCCTGGTAAACCGGGTTACCCCAGCGAATCAGGGAGGAGAAAGCGGATGGGGAGGGATTCGAACCCACGGACGCCTTTCGACGTCTCCGGTTTTCAAGACCGGTGCAATAAACCGCTCTGCCACCCATCCAAGTTGCTTTTCACCAATGAAAACATTGGGTTCCTTAATTTACTCTCAAACGCTCGATTAGGGAGAGAATCGGTCGTTCCCTTTTCTGTACCCTATTAAACCGCTTGGGAGCTGAACCCACCCAGCGTAACCGGCCCCGAGGGGGCGTAGTATACGGTCCAAAGGTGTGAATCCACTCAATTCTAGCGTCAAATCTAAGCCAATGCGACCCCGAAAAGCTGAGACTCTTTCTTTTCATATGCGTAGCCGGATCTGATACTCGATTATCGACGCACAAAATCTTGCATGGACGCGTTGCGTGCACCCAACGAGCTCGTTTGCTGAGTGCCGGACATTGTTTCCATCAAATGCTTTTGATCCAGGTAGTTCATAACCGCCACTCGAACGTCGACTGGCAGCGGAGCGAGTTTCGTCAAATTGTAGGAGACACCTTGCTGATAGACGAGCGACTCCAACCATTGCTTTGGAATGCACGGTTCATACATATCCAACTTGGCCCCGAGTTTATGAATGGGTGTCGGGAAATTGCGCTGTTCAATCGTTCTCGCATAGGTCTTCGCAAACTGCTTCAAACTCTCTTGGTGCTTCACATAATTCGTGGCAACTCGCGCGGCATGCTCGTCGAACTCTTGATACACGGCCACAACAAACTGTTGTGTCGACAGGACTCGCTGACGTTTTGCTCCGTCGTGCTCGAACCCTGCTGCCTCGATCGTTACGTCGAGCAAATCAGCCCGCCAAGAAGCTGGGACTTCGAATACGACTCGAAACGGCCTGGCACCTTCCAATGTGTTTTGCGATGACTGACGCACTTTGAAATAGACGCCTCTTCTTCGCTCCAAAGTCCCCGAGGCATTCACCATTTCGAGAGCGGGCTTCTTTGCGTAATGTACCGTCTCATTGTTGTTGTCATGATAGTAAGCATAACCCTGTGCGGAGCCAACTCCTGGATATCCACCCAAGCCGCGAATGGCGGCTTCGCGAACTCGATCTTGATTCGAATTGACTTGCAGTGTTCCAAAAACGTCCGATTGCATCTCGGTTCGCGGCGAAAAATCGGCAACTTGCACATCCTCGTGCCGACTCACGATACGTACCGTGTACTCGGTGATAACCGCCGAATCTCCTGGAGTGAACAGCACCGAGACATCCAGTTGCACGTCGACCATTCGCGAGCCTGGCAATTGGTTCATCAAGCCAATCGTATTGGTCTCGCGAGCTGGTGCCAACGGGTTGACATCGAACGCAACTTGCCCAAGTCCGATTGAGCTCGCCAACGTCGCAGTTGCTATCAAGAAAATATTAAATCGTACGAAAGAAATTAAAGTTTGCATTTTGCCGACTCCTTGTCTGGTATTCGATTTCAAACTGGCGGAAGCCACAGCTTGCAATGAATACCCCCCTTTGTTTTGGATCTACGTTTCCGTCACGATCCTTGCACTGATGCAGTGTTGAGATAGCTCATGTGAGCAACCGCCGTTCCATCCTGGAAAGAAGCATCCAAAAAGCCTTAAATAGATTGTGCGGGGTTTTCTATTCTACCTAACCCGCAAGATCCGGCCCTGTTTGATTCCAATGCATTGTAATACTAACAATGACTAAGTGTCAGGCAAGCAAGATCCGCGTGCTATCTTGAGCTGCGAGAAGCTGTTGATGGCAAGCCCGGTAAACTTAGTAGATAGGGGGACATTGTTGGGCCGTATAGTCGCTACAACTTGCAATCCTGCTTGCTGGGCAGCCACAAGTTCCTCGTAGATATCTGTCACAAAAACGATCTCACTGGGCTCAAATTGGGAATCGGCCGCAATCTTGGTGTAACTCGCCGACTCTTTTTTCCCACCGATGGTGGTATCGTAATGAGCGCTAAAAAAGGAGGACAAATCCCCCAGCACGGTGTGCTTAAAAAACATCGTCTGGGCTAGGATACTTCCGGATGAGTAAATGCGGATGTCGAGACCGGCATCCCTCCATTCACGAAGGGACGGAACGACATCAGCAAACAACTCCGCTTGGATCATGCCTGTTTCAAAGCCCGATTGCCAAACCATTCCTTGCAATTGTTTAAGCCCGGTCGATTTGCTGTCTTTCGCCATGAGTTCATCGAGATGTTTTGCGAGTCGTTCCAACCCAGGCGTCGATGTCGTCTGCCAGCTTGGACCGAGCCAAGTGTCGATGTTGCTGATTCCTGCATCCGTTGCCACCGTTCGAATCGCATCTTGAACGCGATCCGAACTCCAGTTGTCTCGCAAGAACGCGTGCATCTCGTTTTTGGCAAACGGGAACATCACATCGTAAACAAATCGTATATCCGAAACGGTCCCTTCGATATCCAAAAGGACGCACTTTGCTTGGAGCTCAGCCTTACCCATTTGGTCCCTGGTCCCTAACTATGGTCGTACCATCGGTTCAATTCGACTCTTGGGCGGCAGTTGGCTTGGGCCAAAGCACATTGGACTATACTCGCTGTGAACACTTTGCTCGACATAATGAGGTGTCCATCCGGCGACATCTTCAAAAAAGCGAATACAGCGAATGTGGCGATCATCGCAAAGATTGAACCAATGCTTCATGCCGCAAGGAACGTTGATCATGTCGCCGCTTTCGACGGTGACGCCAAATACCGGTCCATTGTCGGGATGAATGTGAAAGATTCCTTTACCGGAAACCGTAAAACGCACTTCATCCTCGTGATGAACATGTTCCCTATTAAATTTCTGGAGCATCGCATCTAAATTGGGAGTATCTGCGTGAACGTTGATCACGTCCGCCGTAACGTAGCCCCCCGTTTTCTTTACTTGATCAATTTCTTCCGCATATTCGTCGAGAATGTCTTGATCCGTCGGCGAATCTTTCAGGCGTCCGGCCACTTGCCATTGTTCAAACCAAATCCCAAAAGGTTTAAGAAAATCCCGCATTTCAGTGGGATCGCCGATGGTTCTTTGTTGCGAAGGGATGAAAATACTTGCCATGAAAAACACCTTTGGAACGAATGGTTTTGAGGCCAATTCTGACGACGAAGGACGAAAGAAGTTGTAAAATGATAGCGACGCCGAACTTCCAACGCTAGCAGCCTCTGACCATTGGCCAAAGATCGAGCGTAGTTTACACTATGGAATTGCATTGGAACGGATCGAGACCTGCGTCCTGATTTTCAAGCGAGCGTTGATTTTCAACGTCGACCAACCACTAATCCCCGGAGCAAACCAAATGGCTTTCACCTTGCCACCACTACCGTACGCATACAACGCTATGGAGCCGCACATTGATGCAATGACCATGGAAATCCACCATGGCAAACATCACCAAGCATACATCACGAACCTAAACAAGGCGATTGAGGGAACTCCGCTTGAATCCAAATCGATTGAAGAAATCGTCAAGGACCTGGGTGCCGTTCCAGAGGACAAACGAACGATGGTTCGCAACAACGGTGGAGGACACATCAACCATTCCTTCTTCTGGCAAGTCATCGGTTGGAACGCCGGTGGTAAGCCGAGCGGAGCATTGCTCGCAGATCTCTTTACGTCCTTCGGCGACTGGGAGACATTCAAGGAAAAATTTGCCGCCGCTGGCACAACGCGATTCGGCAGCGGATGGGCATGGCTTGTGTTAAACAACGGCAAACTGGAGATCGGTTCGACGGCCAATCAAGACACGCCACTGATGGGCAAGGCGATAGCTGGCATCGAAGGAACTCCTATTCTCGCTCTCGACGTTTGGGAACACGCTTATTATTTGAAGTACCAAAACCGTCGACCCGATTACATCTCCGCGTTTTGGAACGTTGTCAATTGGAACGAAGTAACCAAGCGATACGAAGCGGCCAGGAAAGCTTAGGTTAGCTCGGAACCTGTGATTTTGATTGGTAAGCCGACGCGTAAGCGAGGCGCCGCTGCAACTCCTCGCTTACCGGCTTGTTGATTTAATGGTAAGACGGACTTCCTAGTCCGTCGAATTCCACATTGACGGACTAGGAAGTCCGTCCTACGGCCTTATCCAATAACGACTTCACTAAATCAATAAGCCGTTACGCGTCGGGTTACCGAACTGCCGCCAAGAAGTGTGCCATCTAAGAAATCATAGCCTCTCCGCGTGACGTGTTTGTCGGAAATGATCTCCCACCATGGAACCTGATCTGAATGAAATCGTCCCTTGGTATTCAAGCGGACTAGCGTTTGAATGCACGCAGTGCGGTAACTGCTGCAGCGGACCAGGTGCGGGTTACGTTTGGGTCAACGAACAAGAGGTTCGATCTCTCGCCAACGCGATGGGAATGTCGGATCAATTGGACGAATTCGAGCGCAAGTTCACGCGGCGCGTCGGTACCCGTGTTAGCCTAGTGGAGTACTCGGATGGCGATTGCATCTTTCTCGATCCGAACTCGAGAACTTGTTCGGTCTATGAATCTCGACCCGTCCAATGCCGAACTTGGCCGTTTTGGAAGAGCACCGTAAATACGCCCAAGGACTGGGCCAAGGCCGCCAAAGGTTGTCCAGGTTGCAATCAAGGCAAGCTGTACGCTCTCCAAGAAATCCAAGTTGCGTTGAATAAGGACGAGTGAGGCGATCCGCCACCGGTGCCTTACTTCTCACTTTCAAACCCCGTCGTCCTAGTCCAGCGTCTGAGCACGGTTGCGCCCATTAGATTTACGAGGGCGAACAGCACAATCCCCAAAGCGGTACAGGCCATCAACGCAGCCATCAATTCAGCCGTCTTGAGCTGAGCTTGTCGAGCCGTCATGATGGTGCCCAGCCCATCGTATTCCCCGCTATTACCCACGAAAAATTCAGCGACAATTGCCCCTATCACGGACAACCCCGAACTGATTCGCAATCCGAGAATGAGTTGCGAAACCGCCGCTGGAATTCGCAGCTTGATCAACATTTGCCAACGCGTGGCCGACTGCATCCGAAATAGATCTCGCAAGTTTTCGTTAACCGAAAGTAAGCCGCTGGTTACGTTGGAAATTACTGGAAAGATGCTAATGATAACTGCGACCAAAACAATCGTTCGAAAGTTGTAACCGGACCAAATGATGAGCAGTGGAGCAATGGCCACTATCGGGACTGTTTGCAAAAAGATCACGTAAGGATAAAGCGCTATCCGCAATGCAGCTGATTGGCTAAAGAGCACTGCGATCAAGCTTCCCAACACGGCACTGCACAACAATCCGGCCGACGCAGCTTGCAAGGTTACCCAACTTGCTCGCAACAGAATCCAACGTTCCACCCATAGAGCATTTAGCACCGAGAGAGGACTTGGTAAAATGATTTTGGGTATGTCGAACCATTGGACGACCAAATGCCAAGCAAGTCCGAAGAATAAAAATAGCCCCAAGGGCGCGATATAGGGGCTGCATCGCCGTATCCAGGACTTCATGAATGACACCTTGAGAGCGATTCTGAAACCACACCGAAATATGCGGCAAACTCATTGGAACTGCGCATCTTCGATTCCCGAGGAAAGGGTATGGGCACTTTCAAGCATTCCGCAATGCGACCATGGCTCATCACTGCGATCTCATCACTTAGGTAGATCGCTTCCGCAATGTTGTGGGTAACAAAGAGCATTGTGCATTTTTGTTCTTTCGAGATCGCGAGCAACAAATCATTTAACTTCGAACGCAGCATATCGTCGAGAGCGGCGAACGGTTCATCCAACAACAGAATCTTTGGGTTTGTCGACATGGCCCTGGCGATCGAGGCTCGCATCTTCATGCCGCCGGAAAGCTGCGATGGTAACTTGTGCCAATCCGACGATTTGAACCCCACGACTTGCAGCAAGTGTTCGATGGTGTCACGCTTCTCTTTGAGCTTGCTCAAGCCTCGGATTTCGAGGGGAAGCATGACGTTGTGCCAAACCGTTCGCCAAGGCAGCAACGCAGGTTCTTGGAAAACAAACGAGATCTCATCGCGAGTCGCGTTTGGCATTGTCTTGGAGATGGGTTGCCCGCGGATTTCAATCCGCCCAGAGTCCGCGTCGATCAAACCTGCGATGACCCGTAGCAAAGTGCTCTTGCCACAACCGCTTGGCCCCAAAAGGGAAACAATCTGCCCGGACAGAACTCGCAACGACAGGTCGCTTAGGACACGTTGCGAAACTCCACGCGACTGAAAATCCAAAACAACATTGGAACAAGAGATAAACGCCGCAGCCGACTCGTTAGCCCGATCGTTCTCGGTAGGGAGCGAGATCCCCATCAGTTCGAATTCCCTGTTTCGGAGTCCTTCGCCTTGGGAAAGTGCTCCCGTATCAGAGCGTCAATCTTGGCCGCCAAGATGAAGTCGTTTTCACTGAGACCTCCGATTGCATGGGTCGTAATTGCAATCATCAAATTGCGGTACCCCGTCAAATGAAAATCAGGATGATGGGCTTCGACCTCGGCCAATTCCCCAATCTTGTTCAAACATGAAACCGCTTGCACGAAGTTCTTCAAAATCAAGCTTCGCGAAATCGCTTTGCCATCCGAACTTAGTTTCCAATTCGACAGAATTTGCAATTGTCCCTTGGAATGTTCGAGCGAACAAGGATCCACTCCTCCCTCGCACGCTGAACATTTTCGGGAAACAAGTTGATCTGCGGGTACAATTTGCATAAAAGTTTTGCTCCATCTTGGGCGATTCGTGTGGTTTGAAACGTAAACTTAGATCAGTTAGGATAAAATCCATCGATGATAACACGGGCCGCCGCTCGTCGTGCGGTTTAGCCTAAAAACCTGAACGAACCGCCGCACAAGGCAGCGGGATTCGAATACCACAGGCTTGTCCTGTGGATTTTTATGCTTTGTGGCTAATTGAGGCTGGCGCTCGTCGCACCTTCTGACTATGCTTGCCGACCTGACTGCCTAAGTTATGATCGAGGCCGAATATTACGCCATCCTCAACTATTAGGACAACTTAACTTGATTGTTTTGCGAATACCAAATCGGATAGAACTGGTTCGCATTTGCCTTTGCGGACTCTTGCTTTGGTATTTTCTAGGCGTGTCAACTTCGAGCGTAGCCAACGCGATCGATTGGGCCAAACGGGACAAAGAGTTCACGGAACGAATCCTCCCGACTCTGAAGAAGTTTTGTTTGGAATGCCACAGTGGGGCTGAAGCGGAGGGGGGACTTGCTTTGAGCCACTTTACCACGACAAAGGCAATTCTAAAGGAGCGCCGCACGTGGGAGAAGGTAATTCAGCGTTTGGAACTGGGTGACATGCCCCCTCCTGAAGCGCCCAAGTTGGCGGCCGAAGACAGGAAGAAACTTGTGGACTGGATTCAGTTCGCAATCAACGATATCGAATGCGGCAAAACCCCGAACCCTGGGAGCGTTACTCTTCGGCGGCTCAACCGCGCGGAGTATCGGAACACGATTCGAGATCTTCTGGGGATCGATTACGCTCCCGCTTCGGGGTTTCCGGGCGATGACGTGGGATACGGGTTCGACAACATCGGAGACGTTCTCACTTTGCCACCCCTCCTAATGGAAAAGTACCTGCGAGCAGCCGAGGAAATCAGTCGTCAAGCCATCATTGCGTCGGAACCGGGGCCAATTTTCGAAGCCGTTCGGAAACCTTCGCAGTTAACAATCGACACGGGTGGCAAGGCGGAGGGTTCCAAGTTTGTCATATTCTCCAATGGCACGATCTCGATGGAAGAGCAGATTCCTTGGAAAGGAACGTTCACAATGGAAATCGGGATGGCAGGCTCGCCGGTTGCCAACGAATACCCACGACTTGAGATCGCAATTGATGGAAAGAAAATCAAAGAGCTCACCGTTCAAACGGAGTCCGCATCGACCCCGAAGAGCTTCACCGTCGCGCTTCGATTTGCCAAAGCGGGCAAGCGAAAGATAACGCTTGCTTTTACGAACGATAACGCGGTTGAAGCCAAAAACGGAAAGCCAGCCGAAGACCGTAATATCTGGATTTATGATTTGAAGATCGTTGGCCAGAAGCCGTCCGAACCAGTGCCTGCGTCTCAGCTCTCGAAGAGCCACTTAAGGATTGTTAAGTCCGTACCTGGTCCGGATGTGACTGTTCAGCAAGCTGCAACCGACGTACTGAGGCCTCTGGCGAGTAAGGCGTTTCGAAGACTCGCCACCAAAGAAGAAGTCACACGATTGGCAGACCTTGTCAACGACATCGTGGAGTCCGGTGAGTCCTTCGAAAGTGGTTTGCAATCGGGCCTTCAGGCCATCTTGGTGTCTCCGAGCTTCCTCTTCAAAGTCGAAGAGCCTGCCGAGAAGCTTGCCAATCAATATCCGTTGCTCACGGATTTTGAACTCGCAACTCGCTTAAGTTACTTTCTGTGGAGCTCCATGCCGGACCAAGAGCTGTTGCAGCTCGCTCAAAAGAAACAATTGCGAGATCCTGCCATTCTCAAGCAACAGATCAAGCGAATGATGGAACACTCGCGGTCCAAGGCGTTTGTCGAGAATTTCGCAGGGCAATGGCTAACGCTTCGCAAGCTCGATCAATTTGTTCCGAACGCGAACATGTTTCGTGAGTGGAACGACGAAATTCGGGACTTAGCTCGACTCGAGACATACACTTTTTTTGCGAACATCATGCGGGAAGATAAAAGCCTGATGCGTTTGCTCGATGCGGACTATACGTTTTTGAATGACAAGTTGGCGAAGTTCTATGGCATCCCGGGCATTGCGGGTCCGGAGTTCCGTCTTGTATCAACCAAGGGACATCGGCGAATGGGGCTGCTGACACATGCATCTATTTTGGCCGTGACGAGTAACCCGACTCGCACAAGTCCCGTGAAGCGTGGCAAGTGGGTGCTGGATAACATCCTTGGCACTCCGCCACCCCCTGCGCCTCCTGGTGTTCCGGAATTGGAGAAGACCGAAGCAACTGGAACTTTGCGACAAAAAATCGAGCAGCACCGTGCTGATCCAGCCTGTGCTTCCTGCCATAAATTGATGGACCCCATTGGCTTAGCATTGGAAAACTATGATGCTGTCGGCCGGTGGCGCACTCTAGACCAAGGGGCACCGATCGACACATCGGGTGAACTACCCGGTGGCGAACAAGTGAAGGGGCCAGCGGATTTGATTCGCAACTTGCGAGACAAAAACGCTGATAAATTCATTCGCTGTGTAACCGAGAAAATGCTGATTTATGCTTTGGGCCGAGGCCTTGAATATTACGATCGATGCGCATTGGACCAGATCCAAGCCAAGCTCACCCAAGATGACTACAAGTTCTCAACGCTGATTTTTGAAATTGTTTCCAGCGATCCATTCCAACGCAAAGGAGTTCGTGACGAACTATGAAAAACCGAAAGTTATCTCGACGTACTCTTCTCCGCGGTTTGGGAACGTCCATGAGTTTGCCATTTTTGGATGCAATGCTGCCCACTGGCAATGCGTTGGCAACCGCGTCTGCAGCAGCTCCTTTGCGAATGATGTTTCTCATGGTGCCCAACGGGGCTCACATGCCAGCTTGGACACCATCGACCGAAGGTGCCAACTATGAATTGTCAGCAACGTTAGAACCGCTGGCCAAGCATCGTGAATACATCTCGGTCTTCAGCGGACTGACGCTCGATGGCGCGCGTGATCATGGCGATGGCGGTGGCGATCATGCTCGTTCGGGAGCCTCGTTCTTGACCGGTGCTCATCCCAAGAAGACCGATGGGGCGGACATCAAAAACAGTGTGTCTGTTGATCAGGTAGCTGCGTTGGCTATCGGTTCAAAGACGCGATTCGCATCGTTGGAGA
>JAIPFP010000217.1 GCA_021736575.1 Pirellula sp.
TCCAAGAATCGCAATTCAACCGAGTGTTCGTTTGTTTGATAAACAATTTCCTGAAAAACGCGATCTGAGGCTGCGGCCAACACCAGGTGATCATGAGATCCGAGCGGGAATGGTCCGCCATCAATAAAGATGCCCGTGCCAACTTGGATGGAGGGATCGATGAGGAATTGATCCACGTCGGACGACCCCTCGAATCGGATCGCGCCTATTTGGCTGGCACTACCCTGCCAAACCTTTCGATCGTTAATCGTGACAGCGATTTCTTTTCCGTCTTGGCTCGTACTTATGCGAGAAAGTTCGAAGGTATCCATTCCTCCGTCGTTGGCTTGACTCCCCGCGTCGAATCGCAACGAGCCCAAATCCGCGACGCCGATCACGGCCGCTGCATTCAAAACGCGTCTGTCCTCGAGACGAGATTCGTAAACCCGTGGATAAGAGGATTCGTAACGGTCAAACGATCCGTCAACCGATTTCGTGCGATTTCGGAACGATTTGCTGATCCACTTGAGCATTCGAATCATCGTGACTGGCTTATTTGAACAATGGCTCGCGATCGATGCCCTGCGTGCCCCAAGGCGAATGAATTTCAACTAACCTGTCTCTATGACCTCTTTCAAAGCCGCAAATCAAGGGCAGTTTGTCTTTAGCAGGATAGAGCCATTATTCAGTATAAAGCTAAGACTCCTTTCAAGCGATCTAAATTCGCGATTTACGGGTCCACTTGTTATCAATAATCCACCTTGAACGAATCTAGCCAATATAGTAAAAGCAGCTAAAACTACAGAGCTCCATTGGATCTTGTTTCGAAAACAACCGAGCATTCACGGAAGAATGCATTAGATCGAATCTCGTCTTTTCATGGCAGGAGTTTGGCATGGATGTCATTTCTGAAATTCGTATTGTTAAAGCGTTCTTGCCAACTCCTCAATTTGGGCTTCAAGCGTGCGGAGTCTTGTGGGCGACGATCGGCGGTGGCGCTTGCCTATTGGATCAGCCGGCTCTTGCGCAGGAAAGCAAAGCGTCGTTTGTGACAATCGCAGTCGATCCGCTTAAAGACACTGCAGTCCGCACACCCCCCCCAATGAGTTGGGAGCCAGAACGGTTTCCGCCTCAAGGCAGCAACTCGGTTCCACGAAAACCGGAGGGGAACGTTCAAACTTTCCTGCCTCCACAACGCCCGATCGGTCTTCTGAGCATCGACACAAGTACAAAACCAAAAGGGGACAGCAACATCGTCCCTGTTGACCTAAATCGAAAGGCATTCGGCGAACCGCTGACCTTTCAAGCGGCACAATCTACGGAGTCGAGTACGGTGTGGGCTCCAGGACCAACTCCCGATTCCTTGAATTTTCCTTATCAGCCACTCTATTTCGAAGAGCCGAACCTGGAACGTTACGGTCGAAGCTGTGGCCATTTGCAGCCAGCCCTCTCAGGCATGCGATTTTTTGCAACGATCCCCTCGCTTCCTTACGCCATGACGGTTCGCCGTCCCAATCAGCCGTATATTTGGCGATGGCCTTACGAAGCCGGCTGGGGAGCTCCACGTGTTCGCGAACTACCACCCCTCGATGCGAAGGCCGGCTTGGTGCAAGCAAGTTTACTCACGGGCTTGATTTTTGTTGTACCCTAGGATCGACACTTATCGTTTCGTAAAACAGTCGGGCGATTCGACTCCCGATCGATTGAGCATCAATGCGAATCGCGACTGTTCCTAGGGCTTGATCAAAAAGTTGTCCGTCGTGTGAACGAGGTTTTACGGATAGGCCGTCGGACGCGTCTAGCGAGATCTTGGCTTGGTATATGGGATTGAGCGCTTCGAATCGCCCGTCGCGTAAGGTTCTGGCTGGAATGGTGCCGGAGAGAGAAATACCTTTTGGTAATTCGACAAAACTGGTCGAAGCTATCTCCAATACTTTCCCGCGAAACGTAGCATTGGGAAGGAGTGGTGTTTTCGTCGCTGTCAATTGACCGGAACGCACGAGTTCTACCTGACTTTGTGTCAGGTAAACGGTACCTTCCATCCCACCGCTGCGACCAACTTTGCACAATTGCGTCCCCCGGGTTAAGTGGGCACCAACGTTCTCGGATTGTAGGGGCGTTCCGCTCCAGTACTCGATGGAAGCAGGCTCTCGATCTGCATTTTGACTTTCGGGCGCTATAATAATGCCTGCCGAAGGAGCCCGCAGGATCAACTGTTCCGCATCGACTTCAAGGCGTTGTAATTCATACTCCAGTCCTGCAATTGCCTCGCGCACAGTGGGAATTTGAGCGGCGACGGAAACGTCTTGACTCCGGCGCGACTCCAACCCAGCGAGGCGAGCACGTTGCTGAGAGAGTTGTCCACGTCTTGCAGCCAATTCAAGCCGCAAGTCGGCTGAGTCGATTCGAGCAACCATGTCCCCTTGCGAAACCTCCGAGCCCTCGCTCTTGCACTCAATCAACCTCCCCGCCACCAATACGACAATAGGCACCGCGTCTGCTGTGTTGATGAGGACGGGCGCAACCACTTGGGCAGGTATGGGTACCAAGAGGATCGACGCAAGTAGAACGACGGTGACGAGCGATGTTACAGCAACTCGACCTTTCCTAAGGTTTCTGTAGCTTCTGCGATTGGCAGCCAACGACGCAATCCATCCAGAAGCACGAATGATTGCGAAACCGGAAATGCATGCCACAAGACTTGCACCCACCAGCTCAAGCCTAAAGGATTGAAAGACTTTGTAGACAATGACCAAAACCGCGATCGACAGCACCCAACAATACAGACTGGAGTGAAATCCATACAGCCACAAGAACCAAGTTGAGGGTTCTAATGTTTCTCGATTGTCTCCGATGGACGGGCGAAAGAAGAATCGTCGAAATGAGTTTCGCAAGGCACTTTTCGATTGCTGCCAAAGGTTGGGGGTTTCCAAAAGGTCCGAAAGGATGAAATAGCCGTCGTAACGCAATAGCGGGTTTCCATTAAAGACGAGCGTCGCGACTCCACCAATAAGCATTGCATTGAAGCAAACACTGTGCACTAGTCCAGGGTAACTTGCCCACCATATCCAAGCACAAACGGCTGCGACAGTCATTTCAAACAGGATGCCTGCGAATGCAACCAACGCTCGTTTCCATTTGCTTTCGATCATCCATGAATCGGTGATATCGCAATAGAGACATGGCGCAAAAACCAAAAACATGATTCCCATCTCGTTGCACTCTGCGCCAAAGTGTTTGCAGGCCAGTGCGTGTCCTAATTCATGGACCACCTTCAAACCCGTGAACGTCAAGAACAACCACACTATATTCTTTGCCGTTAGATAGTCGTTTATCTCAGGCAATCGAACCAATAGTGACTGCCATTTCACTGCCATGAAAAACAGTGTTCCCACAAGGAAAAAAGCCAACAAGACAACCGAGTTTCGCGAAAAAAACCAACCGACTTTGGTATCGCAGTATTCGAGCATACGATCGGGGTTGATCCCGCGAAATCGAATCGCAAACCATTCTTGAATCCGCTTATTCCGTTGGTTGCTTTGGTGCCGTACATCGCGTTCCGCCAATTGTTTTCCTTGGCCCGGGGCGTCCGAGACGAGTAAGCCACTACGATAGAACTGAGCATGAAGGCGTTCTAAACGCGAATAGTCCAGTCGCTTGCGTTCAAACTGATCCTCAAACAACTCTTTGATGTCTGAGACGCTTCTTTTTCCGTTGAGCAGTTTTAGGAGAGCGTACTCTTCTTGCCAAAGTTGATGGTGAGAGAGCGTGATCGGGTCCTTGATAAAATACGCCAGCTTTCCAGCCACGATTCGCTTTTGGACGATCAAATCGGCTCGCATGCGCAACGGCACCAGGCGACGCGTGGCAGTTTGCGTTTTCGATCTTCCCAGTCGGAGCATAGTTTAGGCCATTCACAGAAACATCGAGCGAACTAGCGAGCGTGGATGATCATCTTGGCCCGCAGTCCAGGGGCCAGCAACTGCTTGGAGTTATCGACCTCCGCGACGACACGTTGTGTTCGATCGCCAGGATCAACCTCCAGGCTAACAAAAACAATTTTTCCTGGAAATCGGCCCTTATCGCCCTCTGTTCCTTCCAAAATGACAGTGACAGGGCAGCCTTCCAAACCGGCTCGAACAAGCTCACGATTCAAAAACCCTTCGACACGCAGTCGGTCGATTCGCATTAGGCGGAGCAACGGTTCCCCGGGGCGGACCCATTCACCGCGGCGAGCGATCATCTCGATCACTGCACCTTGAATAGGTGCCTTGATCTTGTGCCGCTCCACCTCGAAGCTTGCGATAGCAACATTCTTTTCCGCCAAGTCGCGAGCTAGCTCGGCAAGTTGAAAATTATTGGAGGCCTCCTCCAAATGCTGCGTTGCGTTCGCGAAACGCAACTCGATCTCGTCGACCTCAGCTTGCGAAGGGGTATCGGGGAATCTCTTTCGCGAATCCATGGCGCGTTGCAAACTAGCTGCCGCGACTCTCGATTCGACTTCGGCTAGTTTTACTTCCGATGTGTTAGATGCTTTCTTGATGGCGATACCAAACTCAATTTCAGCTTGGTTCTTTCGGAATCGAGCGCGCTGGTCATCGATTTGCATCAGTGGTTCACCTACTCCCACCACTTGACCTTCGCGGACGAGTATCTCATGGATTGGACCCTCTTGAAGTGCCGGTACTTCTACCTCTTCAATGACTTTTAGTAGGACAGGCGAAACTGTCAAATCGTCTGGTTCCAACAAGGCGCTACCGACCATCCCTAACGAACAAACAATTGTTACCGCAACGATAGTGACCGGAGCTACTAGCCGTAGCAAGAAAAATATCGAGCCCGATGGAAGCAGGTGACTTAGTGGGTTCCAAGGCAGAGCCTTGGAACCAGTTGTTGGCGTTCGCCGAGGAGTGTCCATTTTGTCGCTACTTTCGCTACCTTCGCTACTCAGAAATCAACTTCATAAAAATCGTAAATAAACAAAATCCCACAACCGGCGAGTCCAAACGTAACCGATGCTTGACTTTCCACAATGGATCTTGGCAACCACGGTAGCACCCGGTCGTGCGTTCTTCATTTCGCTTGCATCGACCAGCGCTTCTACGCGAACGGAAGCTCCTACGTCACCCCAGGATTCCGTAATAGTGCCTATTTCGTGTAGCTCCGCTGAATGTCGCTTGCCAGGATCACTTGCGATGGAGAAAGTGACGTCAAGTTTATTGGCATTCTGACGCATGGCTTGCATTACATGCCTACTGTCCTCATCCATCACCCGCAAATGCAACCGACCAACCCCGTCGAGCGCTGCAACGCTCAATAGTTTTTGACCCTGCTGAACGGGCCTGCGATCGAGGTTCTCCGTGGGATTCCAACTGATGACCGTTCCAGTGATTGGACTTTTAAGCTTAAGTGCCTCGATCATTTCGTTGAGAATCGCTAGTTGCTCGTTCTGGCTCGACAGGACTCCTCGCAGTTCGCGTTCGCTGGCGGATAGTTCCGAGCTGCTAAGCGAGTCTGTCGAGGACGGCTTTCGGTCGCGAAGCCTAGCTGCTTCGATGCCTCGCAATTTCTCTTGAGCAATTCCCCGTTGAGTTAACAGTTCCTCTTTTCTAAGTTCAATCTCCCGGCTACGAATTTCAATGACAACATCTCCCGCGTTGATAAGACTTTGGTGAGTCGCCAATAGCCGCACAATCTCGCCGTTGGATGGCGCATAGAGGTGGTGAAGTTGGTACGGTTGGATGGTCCCTTTGGCTTGAATGGTTAGCTCCGCTGGAATCAATATCGCCAATCCGCTCAAAATGCCAATCGCAAGACCATACGCGATCCACCTCAGCCGATTCGCAGAAGAGTGTTTCGCAAATATTTGTAACCACTTGCTGATTCGGCTCAACGGCATGTCGTCGAAGGTCAATGCATTTTGGTAAGCGGATTCCGCGTGCGACAGGAACAAACCGAAACGATCATCGAAAGCTGGATTATCGACATGCTCGAACGACTCGATGATCAACGCACCAATGCACACAGGGTCTTTGGAAGCCCCGGACGACGTGCGATGCTCAGACGAATACAATGGCTGGATAGTTAGTTTTTGACAATGCGCTGTGTCGATATATGCTTGGAGCGGGATCTCACGTTGAGGAGCTTCCGTTTCCTCAGACGGATACTCAAGCGAAGATCGACTTTTGGCTACTGCGCTGATGAGTGCCTCCAAATCGCGAACTTGCTTTGCGCGGTGTTCGATGGTGGCAACGCCGCTAACAGCCAAAAGGGTTGAGCTGCCCGGTGAAACCTTCGCAACCGAAACTCGTTCGCATTGCAAGAATTGCCTGCCAGCGTTCGCGATCGAATAAGCCGTTTCTTTTAGCTGGATACTCGAATGCAATTGCGGCAGAGTTCTTTGAAAGTCATTCCAAATCTGCTCGTCACGTTCAAGTCGTTCCAGTTGTTTAGCATTGCGGTAGTCGCGTGCGATCTCGACGATTGCCAACATAAAACGATCGATCCAACGATCCTCGGTCGTTTTCTTCTGACTGAGCACAAGTTCAATGACCAAGAATGTGCGGTTCTCGTTTTGGCAACCAAAGAAAAGGTAACGTTGGCCGTCAAGTTCACGTTCGATAGGCCATCGCGGAAGATCTGAGCCAGGCAATTCAAACGTGTCTTGGCAAGCAATTTCGAGTGCTTCCTCATGCAACAATTGCAGATCGCGATTGGAGCCAATCAAGGAACGGATCTTTCCGATTTCCTTTTCGAGACGGTAGTTCTCGTTAACGATGCTCCAGATTGCACCTTTGGTAGCGTGGGATGCTGTCGTAGCTGCTTCGAGGATTGCGGAATAGAACTCGCTCGAGGATGGTGCCTTGGCCGCCAAGTCCGTTAAGTCATCGAGAATTGCATCCAGATTGCTATCCTTCACAAAAATCACTTCCGCCGCTTCGCTGACTACCTAATTTGCCCACCATACCGCAACGCTTTGCATCTGACGGCTGCAAGCGTGAAAATGGCAAACTCTCCTACTCATCCGATTATATCGCTGGTTCCATCGCAATCACTAGCCCGGTACGTGTTTACCGGGGGTAAACTGATATTTTAATGGACCGACGGTCTGGGTTATGCTGTAGCGATGGAATCGGACCTAGCCCGATCGGACCTAGCCCGATAGTTGGAACACACTAGCTACTTAGACTGCCAAGGAAAACAACGGACTTCGTGCAACCCGCTTTGTTGAATATCCAAATGCGACCATTCATTACTTGCACGCTCCTCGTGTTCCTTTCAGCTTTCCCGCCTGGTTGTGGTGGGCGAACGGCGAAGACGGCATTCCACGGTCAAACGTTGGGTCTTGTTAGCCCGTTCACAGGAGCGATGAGTCAAGCGGAACCATTGCAGGAGATCGAGTTATCAACGGAACAAGGCTACGAACCGCTGAGTCTTCGCCTCAAAGAAAAGCAACCTTGGCCCATCTCGCCATCCGAGGCGGTGCAAATCGCGGTAGAACGATCGAAAGTTCTTCAAGACTTGGGTGGGGCATCGCTTCGCAATTCACACGGAATTGCCACCATTCATGAACCCGCGATCCAAGTGACCGACCCGCGATTAGGAGTCGAGCAAGCCCTTGCCGCTTTCGACGCCCAATTCAATTTTAGGACCTACTATGCGAAGAACGATTTTCCTATCAACAATCGTTTGCTTGGTGGCGGAACCAATCTCCTCCAACAGGACTTGGTAACATTTCAGAACGAAGTAACGAAGGCGACAGCGTACGGAACAGAACTCTTTGCCCGCAAGAATACAACGTTTGACGCAAACAATGCACCTAGCAATTTGTTTGGGAGTTTTTGGCAGACGAATTTAGAAGCCGGTTTTCGTCATCACTTAGGTCGCGGCGGCGGGCTGGACTACAATCGAATTGCTGGCCCTAACGCAGTCCCTGGAATATACAGCGGAGTCCTCATCGCACGAGTCAACGCCGATTCGAGTATCCTCGATTTCGAAATGGGATTGCGGGATCTTGTCAGCGATGTCGAGAATGCCTACTGGGATCTCTATTTTGCTTACCGCAATTTAGAAGCGAAGATCGCAGCCCGCGACGCAGCACTCAACACATGGAGAGTTGAAATGCTGTACCGTGAACAAAAATCTGGTTCGGGGGAAAAGGAGTCTCGCGCTCGCGAGCAATACTATCGGTTCGAAACACAAGTCCTCGAGGCGCTCACGGGTCGAGAAGTCGACGGGACCCGGACCAATAACGGTAGCAGCGGGGGGACCTTTCGGGCGGCGGAAGGTGTCCACGTGGCAGAGCGACGCCTCCGATTGTTGATGAATCTACCCATCAATGACGACAAAATGTTGCGACCCATACACGATCCGTTGCTAGTCAATATTGTTTTTGATTGGACCCAAGTCTTGGGCGAATCGCTGCAAATGCGTCCCGAAATCCGAAAGCAAGATTTGCAGCTTAAACGCAGCCAATTGGAGTTAATCGCAAGCAAAAACGCATTGCTACCGCAGATCGATTTGCTGAGCCAATATCGTATTCGCGGCTTTGGACAGGAATTATGGGGATCGAATACAACAGGATTTGACAATGCAGTCGGAAACCTCATGTCGGGTCACTTTCAGGAGTGGCAATTCGGACTAGAAGTAAATCTACCCGTGGGGTTTCGACGAGCCTACGGCAATCATCGCAATGCTCAAATGAGACTTGCTCGCGATCAAGATATATTAGAACAGAAACAGCGCCGCGTCATTCATGACGTAAGCAATGCGTATTCCTCTGTGATCCGAGCCTTTGAAATTGCGAACGTAACCATGAATCAGCGAATCGCAGCTCATGAACAACTTGAGACTCTGCGCAATCTGGAGAAAAACAATAGCCGCGTCAACATGAACGAAATGCTGGATGCGCAAAGTCGCGTTTCGATCGTCGATACCGCTTACTACGACACCTTGGTACGCTACATGATCGCACTTAAAAATATTCATTATGAAAAAGGGACTTTGCTCGAATACAACAATATCGCTTTCGTCGATCGAATCGCTCCGACGCGAACGTTGGTGCGTACACAAAATTCAGACGAAGTCATTCTTCAGGACTATTCGGTGGCAAAAGAATCGAGAAACAGTCCTAAACCTCTCTCACCCAGCCGCGAGGATGTTCCGTCAACGCAACAATCGACCGACGCCACAAAGTCTCTCGATTTGCTCCCTTCCGCGTCAAGCGACAACAACTAGAATAACTTCCGACGATTAGAAATCAGATATTTAGGCGAGCGAACTGACCTAAACCGAATCGCGGTTTATTGGGATCACCTCGTGCGTTCCTGCAACAGATGTGCTTTGCCAACCTTCCTGAGAATTGATAAAGGCTTCGACTGATGGAATACAAGATTCAATTTGGTACGCTAAATGCAAAACGCGATTCAGGAAAGACCGGGAAAAAATTTCGCATCGCCGTGCTAGCTGATTTCTCCGGAAGAGGAAATTCAAAGCGAGTCGAAATCGGGGAGGCGCTTGCAGCCCGAAAGCCGCTGGTGGTCCATCATGAAAACATGGATAGTATTTTGTCGCGACTGGATGTCCGTCTCAATCTCCCGGCCGGGCAGAGTGGGGCCATGGTTGAGGTACCCATCAAGAGTATGGAAGACTTCCATCCGGACCAACTTTATTCCAACGTACCCCTCTTCGCAAAACTCGTTGGCTTGCGACAACGCTTACAGGACCCAGCGACCTTTGCAAAAGCGTCCGCCGCAGTCCTCTCCTTGGCGGCTGCGTCGGAACTGGTACCCATTGCTCCAGTGGGACGCAAATCCAGCAGCAACTCCGTCCCAAGGGGCCGCATTGAGAGTTTTTCGGATTTGATCCAAGCGGAAACTCAATCCTACGAACCGCCCGAGTTGAAAACATTGCTTCGAGATGTCGTAGGCTCGCATGTCGTCCCTGAAATGCATGGTCAAGCAGAACTGATTGCTGCGGTCGACGAGTCCCTGTCCGATCTGATGCGACGACTCTTGCATCACCCTGATTTTCAAGCCATGGAATCGCTCTGGCGATCGCTCGATTTTCTGGTTCACCGGATCGAACTGGACCATGAACTTGAGGTTGTCTTGTACGACATCAATGCCGCAGAACTGGCTGCCGATTTGGCCTCGTCGGACTCGCTCGAACAGACCGGACTTTTCAGCTGGCTCGTCGAGGCACCTTCGCTGGATGCCTCACAAGGTCCGTTGTCGATGTTGCTTTGCAACTTTGTCTTTGAACACATCCCGCCGCATGCCGAACTACTTGCCCGGGCAGCCAAAATCGCTGCGGCCGCAGGTGCACCGTTTATCACGGCCGTCGATTGCTCTTTTCTCAAGAAGACGGACCCTTCGGAAGTGCATCCTTTGGTTAAGGAATCCTGGGACGCGCTTCGGCAATTGCCCGAGGCTGCTTATCTAGCTCTGACGACGCCACGATTCATGTTGCGTTGGCCGTATGGCAAGAAGACGGAACCCATCGAGTCGTTTAAATTCGAAGAGTTTACTCCAAAGAGTGGTCTCTCCGGCATGCTTTGGGGCAACTCCGCTTTCTTAGCCGGATTACTGATCGGACAGACCTTTCGAGATGACGGTCTATCAGGAATGAAGCTCGGTTCGATCCTAACGGTCGATGATATTCCATTTTATTTCTACACGGATGTATACGGCGACCAAGTAGCGCTTCCATGCACCGAACGGCTCGTCAACTTACGAATCGCTCAGCATGTCACTTCGCAAGGGCTCATCCCGACGCTCGCGATGCAGGGTAGTTCCGATGTGCGATTGGGCGGCCTAAACAGCCTTGCAGGAGTTCCCTTGGCGGGACCTTGGGCTCCACTTTCCATTACGGGCGATTCCCCATTACCGCCGATGAGAGCCCAACCCTCCAGCCCCGCCCCGATGGCCACACCTCAGCCAACAGAACCCTCCGCAAACAGCACAGGAGAACCCGCCGCGAGCAGTACAGCAGAACCCGCCGCGAGCAGTACAGCAGAATCCGCCGCAAGCAGCACAGCAGAACCCGCCGCAAGCAGTACAGCAGAATCCGCCGCAAGCAGCACAGCAGATGATGAATTGGACAATCTGCTGTCTTCCTTGGACGCGCCAGCC